>CAITQY010000577.1 GCA_903894655.1 uncultured Gemmatimonadota bacterium | reverse complement strand
CCACGCATCATCATGCAGAGGTGTACGGCCTCGATCACGACGCCGACGCCCTTGGGCTGCAGCACGTCGTCGATCGCGTTGGCGATCTGCTCACCGAGGCGCTCCTGCACCTGCAGGCGACGCGCGAACACTTCGACCACACGCGGCAGTTTGGACAAGCCCACGATCTTGCCGTTGGGGATGTACGCCACGTGCACCTTGCCGAAGAACGGGAGCATATGATGCTCGCACATCGAGTACATCTCGATGTCACGCACCATCACCATATTCTCGTGATTCTCCTCGAACAACGCGTCACCGATCACCTGACGGGCATCGAGGTCGTAACCACGGGTCAGCCACGCCATCGACTTCGCGACGCGACTGGGTGTCTTGATCAAGCCGTCACGATTGGGATCCTCGCCGAGCATCTCGAGCTGTCGCCGGATGAGCCCTTCGAATTCCACCTGCGTGGCGCTGTCCGTTTCCATGTCGTCGGGGTCGACCGCCGCCATACCCACGCGCGCCGTCAAATTCGGTCGGATCATGTGCTTACTCCCCCTCGTAGTCGACATAATTATTTTCCGTTTCCCAGAGACGCAGCCGCACCAGTTTTCCGGGCGCTACGACCGGCTCCAGCACGCGCCACATGCCCACGACGACATTCTCCGTCGTCGGATTGATACCCTGCATGTACGGCACGTCGATATTGAAATTGCGATGGTCGGTCACGTTCACCACGTGCCGCTCCACCGTGTCGCGCAACTGCCCGAGGTCGATCACATAGCCGGTCCGCTCGTCGATCGGTCCTTTGACCGAGACCTCGAGCTTATAGTTGTGACCGTGCCAGTTCGGATTGTTGCACTTGCCGAACAGCCGGGTGTTCTCCTCGTCGGAGAGCGCAGGATTGTGAACGCGGTGGGCCGCATTGAAACGCAGCAGTCGCGTCGCGGTAACGATTGGCATACCAGACAAACAACCCGAAAGGGGGAGAGGTTCCATCCCCAAACTCGTTCCCCCCGGGCGCGCCGGCAAGGCAGCACACAACGGCGGCGCGGTCAGGGACCAGCACACGAAAGCCCCGCCGATTGGCAGGGCTTTCGCACAAGTTGCGGAACGAAGAGGAGGTCTTGAAGCCCAAAGAATACTGATAAGGTCCTCACCACGCGGTCGCCTTCCCCGCACTGGGGCATGACGTGAACGCAGTCTGTCGGACCTTTTCTTAGGACTTATCGGCTCAAGAGGTAATTCTCTCCGCCCCGCACACGGATTGAGTATCGGCACCAGCGGGGCCGTACCACACGCCGATATTGTACATGGTGCGCCACGGCGCGCGCAATGCGAGATTACGGCATGGACTTCTCTCTACTTGCCGGAATCGTGCTGCTCATCGCGTGGGGCGGTATCACGTATACCACCGACGCGCCGGGCTGGGTTCACCTGATGCTCACCGGCGGCGTCTTCCTTGTGATCTGGCGTATCGTCGTGCGCGACACCCCCTCAGGTCCGAACCAGAAGCACTAACCCTGCGGTCTCATATCTCCCAGTTCGAGAGCACCATGCCCTCGGTGGGAGGGACTTCGTTCCAACCGTAGGCGCTCATCCGCAGATCCGTCCAGCGCACCCGCGCGCCCAGCGCGACCAGGGTACGATACGCATCCGGGTATGCGCCCTGCAGCCGAATCGCCACACGTCGTGTTCCGCTTCGGCGCGCCAGATCCGCGAGATTGCCCAGCAGCGACGGCAGGCCGCTGCGCCTGGCCAGCACGAGCTTGAGCACGCGCAGCTCGTCCCGCGTCCGACCCTCGACCAACGGCACGGTGTGGCAGACCGCAAATCCCGTCGGTGCCTCGAGCGGCCCCGCCAGAATGGTGTCGCCCAGCGCGAGACGATCGGTGAGTTCGAGCTCGCGCGTGAAGTCGTACCCGGGCATGACCCGCCTCGTGAGATCGCGACACGCGGTGATCGCGGCCTCCTTCTCGAGCGTCGACAGCTGCGACAGCAAGGCCGGACCGCGCTCGCCCAAGGCCGCATCGAGCGTCAGCGTGACCGTGAGATGACCGGGGACGAATCCGAGATTCGAGTAGAAACCGATGTTCTCCATCGTCCGGGGCATCGTCTCGAGTCCGATCACCGTCACCGCCTGCCTGCGCAGCCAGCCCATGCCGCTTTGCACGATGATCTTGCCCAGTCCGGCGCCTTGGCAGTCGGGGCGGACGCACAGCGGCCCCATCCAGCCTTCGGTGCCGGAGTGATGCGCGATGTTGAATGCCGCAATGCGCCCGCGCTCGTCGCGCCAGCACAGCGCACCGTCACCGGCCCCCTCGATGGCATAGCGCCAGATCGCCGGATTGAGCGGCGGCACGCGGACGCCGGTCATGCCATCCTTCCGATAGCGCTCCGTGAACGCGTCCGCGAAGACCTCGTTGAGCTGCGGAATGTCGTCGACCGTGGCGACGATCGGCCCCTCGAGCGGACGGGCGGTGCGCCAGGGACGCGGCGGCGCCGTCATCCCTCCGCCAGCGTCAGCGGGCCACGGCGGTTCGCCTCACGCAGCTCGGCATCGAGCGGCTCATCGAGCGGTTCGTCGGGCAGCACCGGCGCGCTGGTGTGCACGACACTGCACCCACGCGTCTCGTCGAAGCGTACCAGCAGCACGCGATCGAGCCCTTCCCGGACCTGCTCGATGTGCGTGATCACAATGACTTGCTCAAATCGATCATGCAGATGACGCAGGAGTTCGACCACATTCGCCCGACGCGTTTCGTCGAGTGACCCGAAGACTTCGTCGAGAATCAACAACGAAAATGCCTGACCGGCCCGCTCGGCGATCATCTGCGAAATCGCCAGTCGCAGCACGAGATTGCACAGGTCCTCCTCACCGCCGGATATGACGGGCTTCGGCAGCCCCTCCTCCATCACGAGCACCTTGTAGTCCTCGTCGAACTCCAGCGCGCTATACCGCCCGTCGGTCAGCCCATCGAGAAATCCGCTGGCGATCTCGGCCAGCTCCGGGCGCAACTGGAAGTTGAGATCGGTACGCAGGTCCGTCAGCGCGCGATCGAGCTCATCGTGCAGCTGCTTATCCTTCTCGAGGGCGTCGAGTGTTTCCTGCAGCCGTGCGAGATCGCGCCGGCCCTGCTCGGCGCTGTCGAGCGCGGCCCGCGCCCGCTCCGCTTCACCCGCGGCGCTGACCGCATCGAGCTCGGCCCGACGGGCGTCAGCCGCGGCGCGCTCATGGGCGTCACGGACACGCTGATACGACGTGTCATCCATTCCGAGCGCTGTGCGTTGCCGCTCGAGCTCGACGACCTGGGTGCGCGCCGCATCACGCACGGCCGTGACGCGCAACATCTCGGTGCGCGTCACGTCCTCGCGCTCCACCAGACCGCCCACACGCGCGGCCTTCGTTTCGAGCTCCTGCAATCGCACGACCTCGTCGCGCAACGCACGATGCCGCTGCGCGTCGTAGCCCAGCGGCAGCGCCGCCAGTTGCTCCGTCGCCTGCGCGAGTCGTGCGGCGAGCTCGGTCCGCGAGTCCGCCACCTGCGTGGCCTCGACCAGCGCGTTCTGAATGCGCAGCAGCCTCCGCTCAGCCGCCGACAGCTCCGTCTGCATGGTGCGACGCTGCTCGTCCAGCAATTCGATGGCCGCCGGCATGGCGGCCAGCTGTTCCACGCGCTGCCGGTAGTAATTGCCATCAATGCGCACGGTCTCGATCTGCTCGTTGAGCAAGTCGAGCACGCCACGATATGACGCGCCGAGCGGCCGACCACACGTCGGGCAGGGGGATTCCTCCCCGAGTCCCTCGAGCGTGTCACGCTGCTCGGTGAGCTCGGCGTATTGACGTCGAAGGGCCTCGAGACGCGTCTCAGCCTCCTGCCCATCCCTCGTCCAGGCTTTACTCTCCGCGTCGAACGTCCGCTCCACCTCAGTGAGCGTGCCGCGGAGCGTCGTGATTTGCTGTTGCGTATCGCGTTCCAGCGTCGGCGCCGATTCCAGGCGCGCGGCGCGCTCGGCGAGCTTGGCGTCGTCCTCCGCCACCGTACGCACCCGCTCCATCAACGCCTGCCGTCGCGCGTCGGCCGCGGCGAGCTGCTCCAACGATTCCAGCTCCGCGCGCAACGACAGCAGCGGCAGAATTGCTTCACGCAACGGCGCGAGCTCGCGGTGCGCCACGGCCACCGCGTCCAGTTCGCGATCGAGCCGCTCGACTTCGCGGGCGAACCCCATCGCTTCGCTCTCGGCCACGCGCAGCTCGGCCAGCAACTGCTGCATCTGGTCCCGCTGTGCCTGCGCATCGAGCCACTGTGGTGCCACGGCGCTCAGGCGTTCGGCCGTGCTGACGCGAGCCACCTCGGCTTCAGCGGCACGCGTTCGCGCCACGGCCAGTCGGGCTTCGGCATCGGCCACACCGCGCCAGATGGCATCGGCGTCGGGCATGCCCTGTTTCAGCCCGTTGATCTCCGCCATGAGCGCGCGACGGCGCTCGCGCGCAATCTCCTGCGCGCCGCTGATCCGATCATAGCCCAGCACGCGCGAGAGGAAGCGGGCCCGCTCCGCCGGTCCGAGCGAGGCCATGACATCGAGTTCTTTCTGGCCCGTGAAGTAGGTGTGAAAGAACTCGGAGCGCGTCATGCCGAGCCGTCGCTGCAGCAACTCCGTGGCACCGGTGATCGTGTTGGCGATCGGCACATCGCCGCCGTCGAGGAAGACCTCGGCGTTGGTGAGGCCGCGCATCACGCGGTACCGGTGGCCGGCCAGCTCGAACTCCAGCTCCACCTTCACGGAGGCGCGTGGCGCCGCGCGCGAGAACCGAATAGAATCGCGCGTGCCGCGGGCGGCGGGCGTGCCGTACAACGACCAGGCAATCGCTTCCAGCAGCGTGGACTTGCCCGACCCGTTGGGCCCAATAATGCCCGTGAGGCCGCGCTCGAACTCGATGCGCGTGTCGGCGTGCTGACGGAAGTTCTGGAGCCGGAGGGAGATCAGTCGCATCCGTCAGCCCTCCAGCACAGGAAGGGCGGCCATTGCCGCGTCCTCGGCCTGCTGCAGATAGCGCAGACCGAGCGAGACGAGTTGCTCGCGATCCACTCCCGGCGGTAACGGACGCTCGTTGAGTCGCTCCGCCACCAGCTCGGGCAAGGTGGCCCGACGGCCCGGCGCGCCCTCGCCCTTGCCGCGACGGGCCAATACTTCCGGCCGACGCGCGTCGAGATGGAAGTGCATGGCGCGCTTCCGATACTCGCGCAGCGCGTCGTGATTGAGTTCGCGCACGATGTGTCGCGCGATGTTGCGCACCGTCACGCGCACGACGCGATCGTCGATGCCGCCGATGGCGCTGTCCACCCGGGCACGCAAGGCGCTGTCGACGTCGGTCGCGCCCATTCCACTGGCATCGATCGGTTCGAGATCCAGCAACGGGCGCGACGGCGCGACCGGATGAAATCGATGAGCACCCGACACGAGATCGTGTTCGATGAAGCCCTTGCCGGGGATGCGCTGCTCGCGCTCCTCGCGCAATTCGCCCCACGGATTCGAACTCGTGTAGTCGAGCGATCCGCTGTAGTACGCCCGCGTGGCCACTTCGCGGTATACGTGGTAGTGGCCGAGCGCCACGTAGCTCCACTGCTCGGCGTGCAGTTCCGCCGGGTCGATTTCGATGGCCGCGCGATCGGCGGGTGCCGCGTGCGCGGGCAGCATGCCGGCGATCTCCCCATGCAGCAGCAGCACCGTGTGTTCGAAGCCTTCGGGAGGCACGAACGGCGGACGATCGATCCCGGGCACATCGGGCACCGCCAACACCGCCAGCGACCGCCCCGCAAAAGTGAACAGCTCGGCCTTCGCATCGGCGACGTGCACGTCGATCTCACGAAAGAGCCGCAGGATGCACCCCGTTTCCGACGTGCGCGGCGCATCGTGATTGCCAGCCACCATCACGATCGGCGTATCAGGGAGCCGATCGCGCAGGGCCGAGAAGGTGCGAAAGGCGTGCAAAATCGCCGGGTTGGACGGGCGCACCGTGTGAAACACGTCACCGGCCACCACGATCAGATCGGGGGCACAGGCAATGATCTGAGCGACCGCCCGCGACACCGTCGCCGCGACATCAGCTTCGCGCTGGTTGATTCCGGTCGGCGTGAGCCGCTGATACTGGCGGAATCCGAGATGGAGATCGCTGAGATGGACCAGGCGCATGATGCAAGCTACAGAACGACCACCCCCGCTCAAAGCGCGGGGCTGCGCGCCTACCGCTCAGCGGACGCGAATGCGCTGCACAATACGCAGATCGAGGAGCATGGGTCGGGCCGCGTCGGCTGGACCGGGCGTGACCTCGGACTGCACGTCGATCACGGTGCGGGCATCGACGATCCAGGCACGAAGCCGATCGAGGAGCATGGTGCCGCGCACGGTACCGGCCGTGACCACCCGCGTGCCAGCCGACAGCTCGCGCGCGGCGCCGTCGCGGCGGAGTTCGCCATCCATTGAGATCCAGGCGTTCCGTCCACCCTGCGTGAGGGAATCGAGGCGAAATCGCGTGCGCACCACGCCATCGGCACGATAGCCGCTGAGCGGCAGCGACGGGAGCACGATGTCACGCACCCAGCGCTCACCCACGCGGACGGCATGGTCGGGCAACAGCGCCGGCATTGAGGCCAGCGTCGCCCCGAGTGCCATCGCCCCTGCAGGCGGATCGCTCACCCGCATGGCCCCATCGGGCGTCACGCGGACCCACACCTGGCGACCATCGGCGGGAAGCGGGAGCATTTCGAGGCGGCCCTGGTCAGCGGCGGCACCGGCCCACATGGCCATCGAATCGGTCGTCGCCAGCAGCGTTGTGGTCGACAGATCGCTCGCCTCGACCAGCGAGTGCGCGTACATCACCAGCTTCGTGACGCGCAGCGAGGCGCGAGTCCGACGCGGCCCGTAGTCCGGCGACTTGGAGGCCGGCGGCGTCGAACCGGCGGCGCGGCGGCCGTCGATACCAGCGCCCGAGCCGACCGGCGACACCGACGATTCCGTGCGGCGTCCACTCATTTCGATGGTCTGCTCCATCTGCAGACGCAGGGTGTCACCGACGCGCGGTCGCACGATGAGCGACACACCATCGGGGCCGGCCCGCGTGGACTGCGCGGACAGCGCCGGCGCGACCGCGCCTGTGAGCGTACACGAGCCAGTGAGCGCACCGCAGACCCGGGCGATCAACCAACTGCGGACGCCCCAGACGGACGTCATCCGCCGTATTCGTCAGGGGAGAAGGAACGCAGGGAGCGCGGACGTGGGGTCACGGCCTCGACTTCGCTCGCGCTCGGACGCGACCGACGCGCCAGTTCACGTGCGAAGGCACGCTTCACGTCGTCGGGACGGGTACGCACGACCGCATTGCGCGCGGCCAGCACGACATGCTCGTCGTACAGCAGGATGGTTTGCTGTACGAAGCCCAGTTCGATGGTCTCGTCGAGGCGACGCAGCTCACGCGTAACCGCCTGCGCGAGCGTCGGCTCCGGCGCCTGCGGGAAGCGTTCGACGCCCTCGCGTCCGGACATCACCGACGGACGCGGAAAGCGCACGAAGACCGGTTGCGTGAAATGCGGATGGCGCACCATGAGCTGTCCCTTGTCGAGGGTGGCCATGCGCGCCTTGATCGCCGGGCTCAGCACCTGATACCCGGGCGATGCCAACTCATCGCCATCCATGCGCCCGTACAGCGCCGTGCCGGCGTTACCGGTCACGCGACGATGCACCTGCGAACGGAATTGCTGGGCGCCGAAGAGCACGAGCCCGAGGTATCGCCCACGTTCGGCGATATCGAGCAGCATTTTGCGGACATAGGTATCGGGACCATCGTGCGGCGCATACTTGTTCAACTCATCGACGAAGACGATGACGTGATCGACGCCGAGTTCCCGCCGCTCGAGCTGTTCACGCAGACGGGACACCACGCGGGCGAAGACGAGATCCTGCGCGTCTTCCTCCACATTGGCGACATCGACCACGTACACCGCGCGATCCACAAAGCTCCCGAAGGGCAGATCGGACACGGCGCCATCGTCGGTCACCAAGCCCGCGCAGCGCGTGGACAAATTGGAGAGCCGGTTCCGGACTTTGCGCACGGTGGCCGCGTGGTGGGTGCGCCAGGTATCGCCGTTGGAATCCTCGAGCTTGCGCAGCACATCGCGGAACCAGGCGTCGAGATCGGCGAACGACTGCACGCGGTGCGTGCGCGAGAAGCCGGGCTCCTCGAAGTCCTTGCCGACGACGCGCTCCCGGATGAAATCGATGAGCGCGTCCGCTTTCGCATCGATGTCGTCCTTGTTCAACAACACCTCGGCGAACTGCAGCACTTCCCCGAGCCCCCACGTGAGCGGCGACACACTGTCGGCGAGCGCCGGATGCGAGCGCAACGTGTTCAGCGCGAAGCCACGGGCCGTGAACGGCGCGAAGTAGCGCACGTCCTGAAACGGCGTCGGTGGCACGCCGAGCATCTCGTACATCTCGAGATCGGCGGGCTCGAGTTTGCCCGGCTGATCGAGAAAGCACAGATCGGGCCCCTTCACGTTGAAGCAGACCGCCGCCACCGTCCCGCGATGGGCGGGGAAATGCGCGAAGATCGACTGCAGCAGCCACTCGATCGCGCTGGTCTTGGTGGCGAGTCCCGATACCCCGGAGATATTCAGGTGTGCGGCCTCCGGTCCCACGAGAAAATCGGCGTCGAGAAAGATCGGCGACCGCATGCCACCGGCCCGGTAGACGCCCACCGGAATGCCGGTGGACGATTCACCCGTGATGTAGCCATCCATGCGCAGCGCGACGGCCACATCGGCATCGTCGGCGAGATACACGGCCCCGAGCGGCACCGGTTGCAACGGTTCTTCGGGGATGTGCCGCAACACCGACGCCGTGTAGAGCCGGATTTCGGTACGATCGGTGTGCGACAGCGGCCCCGCGTGCGGACGGCCATCGTGCCCGAGCACATCGTGCAGCGGTGACTGCAGATCGCTGTAGCTGAAGCCTTCCACCACCACGCCGTAGACGCGGGGGATCACGTTTTCTACCGGCGTGTTGCCCTCCACGCGCACGATGGTGCCGATGCCGATGGGCGCATCGATCGCGGTCCAGAAATGAAACTCGTGGGGGGTATTGGGCTTTTTCTCGGTCGCGACGACACGACCGAGCGGCAGCGACAGAGCATCGGGAACAGCGGAAGGCGAGGTCACAGCGTCACGACGAAGAAGGTCAGATGCCGACCAGCGCATCGAGATACATCTCACAGGCATGAATGCCGTAGGTGAGGGTATCCCATCGCGGATCGGGAAGCGAGAGCGGAGCCCGCTCGGCGAGAATGCCGGCGGAGAGACGGTCACAGTGCGCGGTCAACCGGGCGCGCGCGTCGTCGGTGATCTGATCGGGGTCGAGCATGTCCACCGGCGGCGAGATCTCCACGCGCACCAATCCATGCAGCGGATCGCCGCCCGCCGCGGTGCGCAGACGCAGATACCAACTCGCCACGGCGCGACGCGGACGATGGCCGACGAGAAACGCCGGCGAGCGTTCCGCCTCCTTGAGGGTGAGCACGGACTCCACCTGCTCAACGCTCCCGTAGAGCGTGGTGTGCGATTTCACCACACCGAATGCGGTGGCCCGTTCGTCCACCGCCAGATTACCGGAAATGCCGCCATCGATCCAGAGCCAGCGCGATTCACGGCGACACCACTCCGCCGCGAGACGGCGTTCGAGCCCTTCCCGCTCCAGCGCGACCAGATCGAGCGCCCGCGCGCGGAGCGCGAACGGATGGACCGGGATCGCCTCGTCCGAGACGTCGGCGGTGATGTCCACCACGGCGACCCCGCTGTCCACCAGTTGGTGCCATGCCGTCTCCCCGAGCTTGCCGCGCGAGGCGAAGAGCGCGCGGCGCAGACTCGGCTCGCGCCAGGTCTCGAGGCGCCGCGCCACGCGCTCGCGGACGGCCGCCGCGACCGACGCGTAGATGAGCGGTGAGCCGGCGAGGTAGCCCACCACGCGACTCCGCTGCACGCCATCAAGGAAGGCCGCGACCAGCGGTTCGGTCGGCACCGCGATTGGGCGCGCACCGTACGCCTCCAGCGGCACGCAGGGCGCCACCGAGGGCGGATCGCTGCGGATGGCGATGCGCTCAAGCGGCGAACCACTGCCTGCCGCCACCAGCGCCCCGTCACCGAATAGTGTTCGGAGCGCGCGCAGCGTGCCACGCAGCGTGCCCCGAAGGGAGGCATCGGTTGCCGGAGCGGCAGCGGAAGGGCGTTCATCGGTCACGAGGGGCACGCTAGCGGGACGGGCGCCCGCAGACAACGCAGGCCATCGGTGTCGCGCGGGGATCCCGTGGCCTCGGGTGGTGGACTTCGGCACTCCGGTCCACGAAACTCACTGCGTGAGACTCTTCCGACCTTTTACGATCGCTGCCCCGCGACTCCGCGGCGCGGCCCTCCGTGTCCTGCCCTTGGGGCTCGCGCTCCTTGCTGCGGGGTGCGGCGCCACGGACCGCATCAAGAACGCGCTCAGGGCCGATCAGGCGGATCCCGCGTGGCAAAGCGACAGCACGTTGCTCGCCACCCATCCTGACGTGTTGTTCCGCGTTACGCGCGACAGCGGCGGCGCCCGTGTCGTGCCCTTGGGCACGATGGGACCGCAGGGATTCCGTCTGCTCACCTTGAGCGATCGCGGGTGGCGCTCGTTCGATCTCGACTATTTGGCCGGCGGGAAATCGTTGCGGCCGTACCGCGGTGGGCGGGCGCTGGCGCCCATCACGTCCACACGGGGCATGTGGGAGGGCGCGCCGCTCGATTCGATCCCTGGCTGCTCGATCATGCTGCCCGGTGCCTTGGCCTCGATCCCCGATGGCGTGGAGTTCTTCACCAGCGGCAAGCGGCCTCCGCTCACGCCGGTGAGCCCGCTCTCGGCGGGGGAGTTGCAGACCGCGCTCAACGCGATTCCCACCTTGATCGCACCGGCGGCCGGCATCGCGATGTCGATGCTGCCGCGCTACAAGCGGGCGGTCTTCATCGCCGAGACCGGCAAGGGACCGCGGCCCACGATCGTCGTGGTGTACGATGACCCCGAAGTGGTCGCCGACAGCGTTCGCCAGATGGGCGTGCGGCCCCGTCATCTGGTGGTCGTGCTGGACAAGGGTGTGTACGGCTACAAGCCGACGTTCACATACACGACATTGGGCAACAAGGTCTCACCGCCGCGCTATCGCTATCTCGACCATATCGACGTGGACAACGACGGCAAGTCGGAGCTGTTCTTCGGCCTCACGCTCAAGGGTGCGTCCCTCTACACCATTGTGCTGCGCTATGAAGTGGACGCCTGGCGCGAACTGCTACGCAACGAGCGGCAACGCTGCCACGCCTAACGCGTGACGCATATTCAGGGTCGCCTACTCGACCCCGATGTCCCACGCCTGCTCAAGATCATTGCGGCTATACGCACGGAATGCGGTGAGCGTTTGCGTGCGGACGATGCCGGGCACTTTGGCGAACTCCTCGGTGACGACCGTCGCGATACGCTCAAGATCGGGCACGCGCACGATGGCCACGAGATCCCAGGCTCCCGACACGGAGTAGACCTCGCTGACACCTTCAATCCCCGCCAGTGCGGTCGCACAGACGGGAATGGTTTTCGGATCAGCCTGCACCAGTACGATGGTCGTGATCATGATTGCCTCAAAAACGTAAATGAGTCGCGGGTGCCCGATCAGGCGCCAGTGAGACAACGAGCGATGCGCGTCACGCCTTCGACCGCGACCGACTCCGTCGTGGCGTAACTCGCGCGAATCCAGTCGGGCGTCAGGAAAGCACTGCCCGGCACCACCGCCACCTGGTGTTCCTCGAGAACGGCGGCAGCGAACGCCGCGCCGGCATCAGCGGCACCACGGAAACCGGCCACGTTGATGTACACGTAGAACGCGCCGGCCGGATGGACGTAGCGGATCGTCGGGAAGGCGGCGAGCGCCGCCACCACCGCATCTCGGCGCTGCCGGAATTCCTTGACCATGTAGTTCACCGCAGCATTCGCCTCCGACTGCCGCTCGAGGGCGGCGAGCGCGGCATGTTGCGACACGGCCGACGCATTCGACGTCGTGTGCGACTGGAACGCCGTCATCGCTCGGGACACGGCCACCGGCGCGATCGTCCAGCCGATACGCCATCCCGTCATCGCATACGCCTTGGCGACGCCGTTGATCACGATCAGATTCTCGCGCGTCTTCGCCACGGCGAGCGCCGACTGCGCACCGCCTTCGTAGGCGATGCGCAGATAGATCTCGTCGGCGAGCACCCACCATCCCTTGTCGGCCGCCAAGTCGAGAATAGCCGTGAGCTCGTCGCGCGTGTACACGGCGCCGGTGGGATTGCTGGGCGAATTGAGCATCAGCCCCT
>CAITQY010000576.1 GCA_903894655.1 uncultured Gemmatimonadota bacterium | reverse complement strand
GAATTCAGGCTTCAGACTGGGTATAGTGA
The DNA here is from genome assembly GCA_903894655.1 of uncultured Gemmatimonadota bacterium. Lineage (GTDB taxonomy): Bacteria > Gemmatimonadota > Gemmatimonadetes > Gemmatimonadales > Gemmatimonadaceae > Gemmatimonas. The sequence continues at coordinate 1,585 of CAITQY010000576.1, read as the reverse complement.
TCAGAGTTCAGCAGCTACAGTGCTCAGTCGCGAGAATTTCCTGACTGCGTGTGCGGACGGCCGGGGGCTGGTCGCACACGCTGCGCAACGTGCCGAACGAGGGTCTCGCGATCGTCAGCGCCACGAAACCCGCTCGGCACTGTGGACTGTTGTTGCTGAATTCAGACCGCTATACCAAGTCTGACGCCAGAGTTCAGAACACTGAGTACCGAGCAGTTCCGCGCTGTTCAGCGTTCAGGGATCAGTGATCAGTGATCAGTGATCACCGCCCCCGCGACACCGAGAACGACAGCATAATCGTGCGCGGCATGCCCGGCTCGAACGCCAGCGCTTTTCCATTCACGATGTCCGGGTTCAAAAACGCCGAGCCAATGAAACGGCGATCGGTGAGATTCTCGACCGTCAGGAAGCCCTTCACCGTGGCATCGCCCACCCGCACGAGACGATCGGCGCGCAGGCTCGCGCTCACGATATGTGCCTCCGCTACGCGTACGGCGTTCGCGTCGTCGGCCCAGTATCCACCGGTACCTTGCACGCCGAACTGCGCGGCGAGGCCAAGGGGCGCTTTGGATGGAGCCCAGGTGGCGTTGGATCCGTAGAACCAGTCGGGGATGCCGACGATGCGGTTGCCGCTGTAGTCGGCGGTCGCGCCCGGCTTGCCGTAGTGGACGGAGTCGACCACGTAGTCGGTGTATGTGTTCCGCGAGAGCGTGAGGGAATTCTCGAAACGCAGGTCGCCTTTCGCGAGCGCGGTCACGGCGATTTCGGCACCGGTGCGGCGCGCGCGGCCCGCCATGAAGTAGAACCGTCCGCCGCGGTATGGCACGAGCTCGTTGCGCACGTTCGTGAGATACGCGGCCGCGTCGTACGACACGCTGGTCATGAGGCCCGAACCGTCACCGACCATGAAGATCTGCTTGGTGCCGACTTCGTAGGTGTACGAGCGGATCGGCTCGAGCAGCGGATTGAGGGCCGTGATCGTGTCCTGTCCGAAGGTGCTGGCGGGGTCGGTTTCGTTGCCGGCCGGCGCTTCGACACCGCCGCCTACGTTCGCGTAGAGCGTATGCGTTGTAGAAAGGCGCCATGACGCGCCGATCTTCGGCGTGAGTTGCGAGAAGGTGCGGCTCGCGTCGGTTTTGGGATTGATGAAGTTCTTGTAGTAGTACGAAATCGCGTCGCCACGCAGGCCGAGCGTGATACCCAGCTTGTTGTTGAGCGTGAGTTCGTCTTCCAGGAAAATGCCGCTGTTGTACGCGCCTTCCTTCTTGTTGTCGCGCAGCGTCGTGCCGCGGCCGTTGGTGGCGCTCAAGCTGTAGAAGAGCACGGCACCGTCCTGATACGCCTGATCGATGCCGGCGGTGAAGCGATTGGTGAACGTGGGGGACACCACATCCTGACGGTTGTATGCCGCGTTCATGCCGCCGTGATAGCGCGTGAAGTCACGGAAGGTGCCGCGCTCCGAGCGCTGCAGGTACTTCGGATTCACGTACGCCACCACCGATACGCTCGACTTGGCGTCGAGCTCATGCTCCACGCTGGCGCCGAGCCGGGCGAGGCGGTTGAATCGACGCTCGTCGCGGCCGTT
>CAITQY010000575.1 GCA_903894655.1 uncultured Gemmatimonadota bacterium | reverse complement strand
TCGACTCGTCCGTCGCGCAGCAACACGTCGCCGACGGTGTCCATGCCCTGCGACGGATCGACAATGCGTCCGCCGCGCAGCAGCAGATCCTGACTCATGCGCCTCCCTTCTTCGCCGCGTCGGCGAGCTCCGGCTTGCCGCCGGCCAGTAGATAGAGAACGGCCATGCGGACCGCCACGCCATTGGTGACCTGATCAAGGATCACCGAGTGCGGCCCGTCGGCCACGTCACTGTCGATTTCCACGCCGCGATTCATCGGGCCAGGGTGCAGGATGAGGATGTCGCGCGGCGCCTTCTCGAGCCGCGCACGGGTGACGCCGTACACGCGATTGTATTCGCGCAACGACGGGATGTAACCAGCCTGCATGCGCTCGAGCTGCAACCGCAGGACGTTGAAGGCGTCGGCCCACTCGACCGCTTCTTCGATGCGATCGAAGACGGTGACGCCCATTTCGCCGATGGCGTTGGGGAGCAGCGAGCGCGGGCCGCACACGGCGACTTCGGCACCGAGCTTGGTGAGGCCCCAAATGTTGGAGCGAGCGACGCGCGAGTGGAGCACGTCACCGACGATGCAGATGCGACGCCCCGTGAGATCACCGAGGTGATTGCGCAGCGTGAGCAAGTCGAGGAGTCCCTGCGTGGGATGCTCGTTGGTGCCATCGCCGGCGTTAATGACGTTGGACTCGATGCGTTCGGCGAGGAACTGCGCGGCCCCTGAGGCCCCATGGCGAATGACGACCATGTCGATCTTCATCGCTTCGAGATTGCGCGCCGTGTCGACGAGCGTTTCTCCCTTCGAGACGCTCGAGCCGGCCGACGCCACATTGACCGTGTCGGCGCTGAGGCGCTTCTCGGCGAACTCGAAGGAGATGCGCGTGCGAGTGGACGCTTCGAAGAAGAGGTTGACGATCGTGGCGCCGCGCAGCGTCGGCACTTTCTTGATCGCGCGTTCGGAGATTTCGCGGAACGGCACGGCGGTGTCGAGCACGAGGCGGATCTGATCGGCCGAGAGCGGTGCCAGTCCGAGGAGGTCCTTGCCGAGGGGGCCGGGCATGGTCTCAGGCCTCGTCGTCGCGAGTGGCGATCAGCACTTCATCGCGTCCGTCGAGTTCTTCGATGAACACATCGACGCGCTGTCCGGGATGCACTTCGACCTTTCGACCGATGACATCGGCATGAATGGGGAGTTCGCGTCCGCCACGATCGATCAGCACAGCGAGGGCGATGCGGGCCGGGCGTCCGAAATCGGCCAGTTCGTCGAGCGCGGCGCGCACGGTGCGTCCGGTGTAGAGCACGTCATCGACGATAACGACATGTTGGTCGTCGAGCGTCCATGGCAATTGCGTGGTGCCGACGACGGGCCGTGGTCCGACGGTTTGCAGATCGTCGCGATACAGCGTGATATCGAGGGCGCCGCTGCTGATGTCGACGCCTTCCTGCGCTTTGATGATACGCACGATGCGCTCGGCGAGCTGCACACCGCGGCGCTGGATTCCGACGAGCACCAGATTGTCGGTGCCGGCATTCAATTCAACGATCTGGTCGGCCATGCGACGCAGCGTGCGATCGAGCGCGCGGGCATCAAGGACGATGGAAGGCTTTCGAGACATGGCTGCAATATAGCGCGGCCATGCCTCTCAGATGCTCACCACTCGTGCTGGCTGCGCGGGGGCTGTCCGCCGGCGGCTGGCCGCTGCGTCCACAGTCCCGAGAGCGGGGACAAGTGACGGGCGGCGGTACGGGCGGCGCGCAGCCGCGACTTGTCGATCGGCGGCAACGTGGACGTGGCGGCGTACATCGCGATGTCGGCGGCGGCCTCCATCGTGGCCCGGGCAAATCCGTAGGACCAATCGCGGCCATACGGGTGCGAGTCGGCCCGCTCTTCCACGCCCATCCCGAACGCGACGCACTTTTCGGCAGCCTCGCGGAGGTTGCGGCTGGAGGCCAGATGGGCCACGACCACGTGGAATCCATCGCGGCGTCCCATGTGATAGGTGGGCGACTCGAGCGCGTCGCCGACCGCCGGCTCAACCACACCCGATGCGATTCCCGTCAGCATGACGCACAACTGCGAGAAGTAGCCACGATTAGGATCGATCGGCGGCTCTTCAAGAAAACG
>CAITQY010000574.1 GCA_903894655.1 uncultured Gemmatimonadota bacterium | reverse complement strand
TTTTCGGCTCGATCCATTGTGGTCATCGGAGCAACTCGCCGTGCTGCTCGAGGGGGCCACGCACCGACGCTCGCAGAAGCTCATTGCCATTGCCGGGGAGCCGTTGGTCCGTCAACATCTCCGTGTGTGCTGGGAGCATCGCACGGATGATCTGAATTGTGGGACCTGCGAGAAGTGCATCCGCACCCAGTTAACACTGTTGGCGCACGATCAGCTGCAGCATTTCCAGACGTTTCGCGGAAGCGTGGCGAGCGTCACGAGGGCGGTGCGCGCGCTCCCCTGTGTGCCCAACCGCTTCAACCTGCGCGTGGAGTACGACGCGCTCGACCTCACGCGCTTCCCTCGCGACTTGGCAACGGCGATTCGGGCATTGCGTCGGCGATCCCGGGCCGCACTGGCGCGTCGGGACCACGGGCGGATGAGTGCGCAACACGTGATGCGACGAATGCTGGCACTGTGGCCGGGATAACCTGTTAATAGGACGACGGCATCTTCGGGCCGCCGTGGTCGGGCGGGTGCGTTCCGTCTGGCGCCGGCTCAGTCGCCAGGACTCCGAGCCCCGGCGACCGGCCGACGGCGCAAGAGCGTGGACGGTGCGGTCCACGTGTCAATCAGGGCGCTGATCTTGCCGGTGCTGTTGTCGATGACGTCATGTGGGATCCCGAGCAACAGACACATGAGATGACCGTGCAGTCGATCGGTTTGCACACACTGCGCGGAGGAAAGCAACCGCTCGCCGACCGCGACCCGTCTGGCCGCCAGTGCGTCGAGGATCGCGATCTGCGCGCGCTGCGGGAGTGGCGAAGGAACGCGCCCCGCGCCCCGCGTGAGCCGGTAGGCAAGGCGGCGCCAGAGGGGCGGAATGATGCTCGCCGGCCAGTCTGCGGTACGGTCGGCCGGCTGCCAGTCGGCATTGTTATCGGACGCCGATTCCTTGTCGGCCCGTCGTAGCGCGAAGCGATCGAGATGTGCCTCGTGCGGCCGCGTGCGCACGCCGAGCCCGAACGCCAGATCGGGCACCAGGTGGATCGCCGCTGCGCCGAGCGTCGATGCCAACGAATGACTGGAGCGATCGCGCACCATCAGCACGCTGTTCCCGTGCATCGCCAGTGCGTGGCGGATCTCCTCCTGAGACGCAACGCTCCTGAAGTGGATGGACTGCGGCAACTGCACGATCCGATGCTGCGGAAATTCCCGAAGCACGCGCACGCGAAAGGCCTGGTGATTGGGATAGAGATCACCAAAGTTGCCCCCGCCGAGCAGGTAGATCGTGCCCGTGGGCAGCGCCTTCGCGAGGGCATTCGTGGAGTAGTTTGCCTGACCGGCCCCGTACGATGGGTCACATCCGGTGACATCGGCCAGCGCGCGACGCGCGCCGAGCCAGAGCACGCTGTCGCCGACGTTGGCGTACCATGGAAAATCCAGTAGTGCGTAGGGTTGCCCGTCGTGCAGCGCTCGCAGGGTTGAGAGCAGGGTAGACTGCAAGCGTCCGATCAAGGCCGCATCCGGATGCGTGTCGGTCGGGCCGCGGATGCCGCGTCGGATCTCCACGGCTAGGCCGTGTGGAGCAGCTGCGACACCAGCGAGATGGCGGCATCACCGCTTCGATTCCACGAGCCATGGCGCTGCACCCACTCCCGCCCGGCACTCACCAACCGCTGGGCGAGCGCCTCATCGCGCAGGAGCCGCAGGCAGGCCGACGCAAAGGCCGCGGGCTCGTTCGCGAAGAGGGCGTGCACGTCCTCGATGATCGCGTGTCCACGCGCGGCATCGTTGGTCGTGACGACCGGCCGACCCATCGCCAAGGCCTCGAGCACCTTGATCTTGGTCCCGTCACCGAGGCGAACCGGTGTGATGGCCACGCGGGCCTGCCGGTACACATCCGCCATCTCGTTAGGCGACACTTCGAAGTGAATGCCCGAGCGGCCCATGTACGGCTGCAACACCGGTGGCACTGGTCCACGGCCCGCGACGATGAGTCGCGCCTCGGGAAGCTCGGCGAGTATCCGGGGGAGCACGTGATCAATGAACCATCGAATCGCGTCGCTGTTGGGGGGCCAATCGAGCAGCCCAACGAACAGCAGCGTGGGCGCCGAGGTCCGCGGGACGACCACCGTCGGCAGATCGATCCCGTTCGGAACGACCGTCCGCAGCGGGCGCGAGCCCTCGTCAGACCGCCGAAGCAGCGCGAGATCTTCGCTTTTCGAAACGACGAGCGCGGGGAACCGGCGCCCCAGTTGTTGCTCGTAGCGCCGGAGCCCGGCACAGCTGAGGCGATGCAGGGCGGCCCGCCGATACCGACCACGAGCCGCAATGTCTTTTCCCCAGACGACGTGCTCGAAATCGTCGATGTCGTTGACGATGTTGGGCAGGCCCGCCGTTCGAGCCAGTTCGGCCATGTGCGAGTGGTACGCCCACACGGCCGCCGGCGGGTCGGTGCGTTTCAGTTCATGCAGGATCGGAAGCAAGGCCGTCGGCACCAAGGCTCGCACGTGCTCATGCACCGAGGAGGGGAGTAGCCCCGACAGCGTGGCTCGGACACCGCCCCAGCGGTAGTCCCGGGACGGTATCAGTCGAGGCACGCTGTTGAGCTGCTCGGCGCCAGGCACGTGTGACGGGCGCCCGCCCGGATCGTTGGCACAGAGCAGCGTGACGCGAAAGCTACGCGACAACTGCTCCACGAGCCGAGCCGTGCGCAGCTGCGCGCCAAACAATGGCGCCGGCCACGGAGGTATGTCGCTGAGGTAGAGCAGGTGTGGTTTCATCACGACGGCGTGGGGGTGTCTAATCTTTGTCACATTATTGCCAGGCACGGCAACGCCGCGCCCGCGCCCACAGCACGCTCGAAACAGGCCCGTACCCTGCGGATTTGCGCGAAGCGGGTAGAGTACATTAGTTCTGTCCGGGCTTTTCCGCCAAACGAGGTGTGCCGTTGATTATTGCGCTCGCCATCTGCACGCACAACCGACGGGCGCTCCTCGAGCAGACGCTCCGATGTCTCGCCGCTGCCGAAGTGCCCTCGGGGGTATCGCTCACGGCCGTCCTCGTCACGAATGCCTGTACCGACGGATCCAGCGAG
>CAITQY010000573.1 GCA_903894655.1 uncultured Gemmatimonadota bacterium | reverse complement strand
TCGATGTACTTCTCGATGTATACGGCATCGTCACCGAACGCGTTCTGCGCCTCGCGCTTGGCGGACGCGAGCGCATCCTCCAGCTCCGACGCGGCGCGCACGATGCGCATGCCTTTTCCGCCGCCGCCAGCGGCGGCCTTCAGCAGCACCGGAAAGCCGAAGGTCTCGGCGATCGCAATCGCTTCCTCTGCGCTGCGCACACTCTCCGTGGTACCTGGGACCACCGGCACACCGGCCGATATCACCAGTTGTCGCGCCGCGGTCTTCGAACCCATCGCATCGATGGCTTCGGCCGGCGGTCCGATGAACACCAGGCCGGCATCACGCACCGCCCGAGCAAACCAGGCGCGCTCAGACAGGAATCCGTAGCCCGGGTGGATGGCCTGCGCGCCGGTGCGGAGAGCGGCCTCGATCAGCCGTTCACCCACGAGATAACTCTGGCTCGACGGCGGTGGACCGATCAGCACCGCCTCATCGGCCTCGCGCACGTGCGGCGCGCGCGCATCGGCCTCAGAATACACGGCGACCGTCTTCACGCCGAGTTCCTGACAGGCACGGATCACGCGTAGCGCGATCTCGCCGCGATTGGCCACCAGCACTTTACTGAACATCGGCGGCGTCACAGGGGGAGGTTTCCGTGCTTCTTCGCCGGATTGCGATCGCGCTTGCCTCGCAGTGCATCGAGCGCATCGATCAAGCGCGGCCTGGTGTCACGCGGATCGATCACATCATCCACGTAGCCACGCGCCGCCGCATTGTACGGATTCGCGAACTTCTCCGTGTACTCGGCCACGCGGGCATCCATCGCCGCCTGCGGATCACTCGCCTCGGCGATCTCCTTCTTGTAAAGAATCTCGACGGCTCCCTTCGGACCCATCACCGCGATTTCCGCCGTGGGCCAGGCCACGTTGTAGTCGCCGCGAATGTGCTTCGAACTCATCACGTCGTACGCGCCCCCGTAGGCCTTGCGCGTGATGACCGTGAGCTTGGGCACTGTCGCTTCGCAGTACGCGTATAGCAGTTTTGCGCCATGCTTGATGATGCCCCCATGTTCCTGCGCGACGCCCGGTAGGAAGCCGGGGACGTCTTCGAACGTCACCAAGGGGATGTTGAAGCAGTCGCAGAAGCGCACGAAGCGAGCAGCCTTCATCGACGCGTTGATGTCGAGCACGCCGGCCATTACGGCTGGCTGATTGGCGACGATCCCCACGCTGTAGCCACCAAGATGCGCGAAGCCGACGAGGATGTTGCCTGCGTAGTCCGGCTGCACCTCGTAGAACTCGCCATCGTCCACAACGCGGCCAATGACCTCGTGCATGTCATAAGGCTTGTTCGGATTGTCCGGGATCACGTCGAGCAGAGATTCTTCGCGCCGATCGCGCGGATCGCGCCCCGATCCACGTGGCGGGTCATCCACATTATTCGACGGCACGAAGCGGAAGAGTTCACGAATCTGCTGCAGGCAGGCAAGTTCCGAATCGCAGGCGAAATGCGCGACGCCGCTGGTGCCCGCGTGCGTGTCGGCACCGCCGAGCTGCTCCATCGTGACGTCTTCGTGCGTCACGGTCTTCACCACGTTGGGGCCGGTCACGAACATGTAGCTCGTGCCGCGCACCATATAAATGAAATCGGTGATCGCCGGCGAATACACGGCACCACCGGCGCATGGTCCGAGGATGGCCGAGATCTGCGGCACCACGCCCGACGCCATCGTGTTGCGCAAGAAGATGTCGGCGTATCCCCCGAGCGAGACGACGCCTTCCTGAATCCGCGCGCCGCCGGAGTCGTTCAGTCCGATGACCGGCGCCCCGTTACGCACCGCCAGGTCCATGATCTTGCAGATCTTGGCGGCATGCGCCTCGGACAGCGACCCCCCAAACACGGTGAAGTCCTGAGAAAAGACATAAACGATCCGATCTTCGATCCGTCCGTAGCCGGCGACCACGCCGTCGCCATAGATCGGCGCTTCGCCCTCGGCGAGCGAACGGGACGTGACGAACCGGTCGATCTCGACGAATGAACCTTCGTCAAGGAGGACGTCGAGACGCTCGCGGGCGGAGAGCTTGCCCTTCGCGTGTTGAGCGGCGAGGCGATTGGCGCCGCCACCCTGTTCTGAGGCATCGCGGGCGAGGGCCAACCGCTCGAGCTTCTGGCGCATGGTCGTGGACTGTGACATGGCGCGGGAAGCTAGCGCCTCCGCGCTGAAAATCGAGGAGCCGAACCCCAACAGGGGAGAGCCTGCCCGACCATCAGGGACGGAGCGTTACGGCTTGTCGATGATCGGCAGCACGATCTTGGTCTTCACGGGAGCCCGGGATCCAAGCCTCCCCGTCACCCTCCCGGCTCTCACCGTTCGGGCCGCCCAAGGATATGCTTGTCACGGCTGTTTCGTGACCAAGCGTGTGTGACGGGCTTCCCCTTAACACCGTCTAGCCACGGTACTCGCGATAGTCGCGCTACCAGTGAGTCTTTCCTCGGTTGCCCTCGTCCCCTCTCGCCATGTCTGATTTTCTCAATCTGCACGACGATTCACCGCTACGTCGGGTCCTCTATCTCGGCGCGATCCTTTTGATCGCCGTCCCCTTTCTGCAGGCGGGATCGCAGCTGTGGCCACTGCAGCTTGGGAACATCCAGTGGCGGTTCGGCGCGGCGAACGCGCTGTCCAGCGTCCTGTTGCTACCCTTTCTCGGTCTGTCGACCCTGTTGGCCGTCTCTAGGGCGCTTGAGAGCCGGGGGGTGTCGCGTGTGGTCGGTGGAATCGCGGCGTTCCTGGCGCTCGGCTTGCTCGGATTACTGGTAATCTTCGTCTCCGACGCCAGCGACTTGAAGGCGATTGTGAACTCACAGATGCTGGCCGCGTTCACGACCACCACAGTGCGGGTAGGATCGATCAGCGCACTTTTCTTCCTCGCGTTTGCCGTGCTCGCGCACGCCGGTTTTTCGTCGCCGGTGCGGAAGGCCGCCGCGGGCAGAAAATCGGGGGAGAAGGCCGAGGAAGGCATCGGATTGATCGTGGGTCGTTAGCGATCGACTCCACCGAAAAGACCGACGGCCCCACAGTCACGACGCTGCGGGGCCGCTTTTTTCGCACCGTCCCGTAGAAATACAACGATGGAATGGATCGACGGCGTGTGCGCTACCGGAACGCGGGCGTCCACGCGAAGAGCCGTGCGTGGCAGCAAGGTTCGCTGGCATCGATGACTATCGCAATACGACC
>CAITQY010000572.1 GCA_903894655.1 uncultured Gemmatimonadota bacterium | reverse complement strand
AGCAGGAGCGCGCGATGTTCGACGGATACCATGCGTGGCTCGTGGCCAACGCGCCGGACGAGATCAAGCGGAAGTGGGCGCAAGACGCGCAACATCATCAGGCGATGCTCGTGGTCAGGACTTCCGTGGTGTCGCCAACAGGGGACGTCGGCGCCGCGTGACGCCGGCGCCTCGCCATCACCTGCGCCGGCTGCAAACTCCGCATCCGCTGCATGCGGAGTCCGCTTACTTCCAGCCGATGGTGCGGTGCAGACCGCGGTAGACGGCCGCCAGCGAGGGGTTGAGCCCCGAAATGTTGAAGATGGAGTAGCAGAGGTTCTTGAAGAACCGGTCCAGCGCGAACAGACCGGTCACCGCAGCCACCACGATCAGCGGGTAGCTCCCCGCCGTCGTGGAATCGATGCCGGCCCAGCAGATGGCCGCGACGAACACGGTCAGGATCACGCGGTTCGAAAAACCGAATGTCGAGATGGTCTTCTTGAGGTTGGACCACAGAATGTAGCCGGCGTCGGCGCATCGATCGGCGCGAATGAGCGTGCCGACTTTGGATCGGTAGTCTCCCGGCACCGCCAGTTGCTCCCCCTCGCAGATGGTCTGCAGATTGATGAGCAGCTGATGCTCACGCACGCAGAACGTCATGTTGGTTGGGATGTAGATGTCGCACTGACTGCCGCGACAGATGAAATAATCCACGCCGAGGAGCTCGCGCGTCGTGGAAGGAATCATCTTCGAGACGTACTTGTCGAGCGTGTAAACGGCGATAACGCCGTTCGCGTAGTCGGCGCGGATGAAGGAGTTGCTGAGGAAGCCGCCGTCGATCTTGGTGATGAGCTCCCCGTCCTCGACCATCTCGATCTGCTCCCCATCCTTGTTGTACTCGCGTTGCGCGACGATCGGCGAGCCGATGTTGGTGACGGCGTGGCAGTTGAACTTATTGAGAAAGATGGTGGCGTGATGATAGCGCGTGCCGTTGCCGTGGCTTGCGAGCTCGAGGAGGATATCGCCGTCGAGCGAGTCACACTTGCGAATGTGGCCCATCAAGGGGACGTCGCGCTCGATACACGTGACGACGCCGTTCACGGGACAGGCCACGCCACCACGATACTCGTGGCTCCGGATGATGCGGCTTCCCTGATAGAACACCGCATCGTCGATGCAATTGTTCACATACAGCAGCAGCACGATGGTGATGACGCCCCAGATGGGCCCGACGAGGACGCTGGCGGCAGCGCCACCTGCCAGGAGCAGCAGCGAGAGGATATAGCGCAGCAGATTGAATGCGGTCATGGCCGGAGGCTGTGCATGCTGAGAAGCAGATCTTCGTAGCGATACCACGTCCCTTCCGCGAAGAGATCGAGACGGACCGGTGTGGCAGCGCCCGCGAGTGTATCGAAGGGGTTGTAACCGCGCACGAGGTTCACGGCAGAGGTACCCGAGATTCGCTTGGAGTACTCGACGAAAAAGAGGTGGCCCTGCCGGTCCTCGATGAGCTGAAGATGGAAGATGCCGCGCGTGAGCGGTGCGCAGCCCGCTCGCATGGCGCGCACGAACTCGTGCACCGCCGTTCCAAGGGGTCCATCAGCGGGGAGGAAGCGGATGTACTTGTCGTACCCGTGCTTGATCCTGACCTCACGGGGGTAGATGGCCGGCTCATCCCCGAGCCAGTCGACATCGACCACGTACTCGCGCTCGACGTCGACCAACTCGGTGATGCAGGTGTTCTCCATGCCACGGACGCCGTGGCTGCCGGCCGACATGGTGTCCGGCCTGAGGAAGATTCGTTCCGTAGAGAAGGTCTTCGGAATGCGGATGGTGCAGCCCGACGTCACATCGGCCAGGCGCTCGTTCATCAGTCGCTTTCGGAAGTACCACGGCTCCACCGCTGAGAACGGATGGGAGGATGCGTGCGCCTGGACATCCCGCTTGCTCTGACGGGCGAGCTCGTCCGCCGGGAAGATCAGGACGTCGCGAGAGGCCTCCTGGTCAGCCAGCAGCGCGATGGCGTCGGCCTCGGTCATCCGAACGACAGCGCCGTCACTGGCTGGGACCTCGCGGTACAACGGGTCCATGTCGGCGAGCAGCAGGGAGTCGCCGTCGCCGCGATTCGCACGGTGCAGAAAGAACAGTTCGGCCGACAGCGCAGCGCGCCCTCCGGCCTCGAATACCATGTATCTCATGTCGGAACCTGATTGGCTGTGGCCGCGATCGCCACGATGCCGATCCAGCGGGTGAGGGGAGTCGCGGTGTGGAGCACGCGCTCAGCGCCGGGAGGCGCGCCGCAGGCGATGAAGGCGGGCCGGATCAGGCACGGGTCGCCAGAACCCAGATCTCCGAGGCGAGATCAGGATATTGCTCGCCGAGGCGCGCGAACGCGTCCAAGTGCGCCGGCTCGATCACACCCGT
>CAITQY010000571.1 GCA_903894655.1 uncultured Gemmatimonadota bacterium | reverse complement strand
TCGTTCGACAACACCGTCACGCGCGCCTCGTGGCGAAAGCGGGCCATGAGCGAGGCCACGCTGTCATCCCCTTCGAACAGCGCCACGCTTACGCTGGCGATGCCGGTCGCTTCCACGCCCTCGCGACTGGGGGTGATGCGCGCGCGCATGGAGCCGGTGCGCCGATTCTTGTAACTCGGAAACAGCGCATGCCGGAACGTCGGCCCCTCGTGATCCCACGCGGCCACCAGGTGCGTGGCAGCAATGTCCATCGCGGCGCCGCGGGCCATCTGGCACCACAGGCGCACGCCATTGGTGACGTCGCCCGCCGCCACATGGGCGGCGCGGCCGGCGAGGGACTGCGCATCGACGACGAGCAGGTGCGGCTGGGTCATCTGGAGAATTTAGTCGCCCGGCGGGTCTCCGCCTCGGTAGCTTCCCGTGTGGCCAATCCTCTCGCGTCCCCGCTGCGGACATCGGTGCCCTACGAACCATCCACCGTCACCGCGCTGGCCGCCTCCGTGGCGTGTGTGTGCTTCGGCACGTCGGTGGTGGCCACGCGCTTCGTGGTGGGGCAGACCTCACCAGTGGTGCTGGCGTGCCTGCGCTACGCGATTGCGTCGGTGTGCATGGTGGCGGTGTTCCGCGGGCAGGCGTTCCCGCGCATGCCCGCGCGGGACCGGCTCACGATTGCGGCGCTTGGGGTGCTCTTCTTCGGTGTCTTTCCGTGGAGCTTCAGTGCTTCGCTGACCCACCTGCCGTCGGCGCAGGTGGCGCTCATCGTGGCGACGATGCCGCTGGCCACGCTGCTGCTCTCGCGGCTGCGTGGTGTGGAGCGCATCACCCCGCGGGCGATGGCGGGACAGCTGCTGGCGTTCGCGGGGCTCGCGCTGGCGCTGCCACTGCACACGGGTGGGGCGCCGGTGGCGCGCGACGCATGGCTGGGCTACGTGGAGATCGCGACCACCGTGCTGTGCGGGGCCACGTACAACGTGTGGTCACGCCCGCTGCTCCTCCGGCACGGCGCGCTGCCGGTGGCGGCGCTCGGGATGGTGGCAGGGAGCGTGGCACTGGCCCCGCTGGCGTTCGCGGCTGGTCTCAGCACGCACCTGCGCACGATTACGCCGGCCGGGTGGGGAGCCGTGCTCTTCCTCGGTACGCTCGGCGGCGCCGTGGGCTTTGGCCTGTGGACGTGGGCACTCCGGCGCTCCACGCCGTCGAGGGTGGCGGTGTTTCTCGCGCTCAACCCGATCACGGCGATCGCGCTCGGGGCGCTGCTGCTGGGCGAACCGGTCACCATCCGGGTGCTGTTGGGGCTCGCGGCCGTGCTGGCGGGGATTCAGTTGGCGTCGCGCGTGCGACCACCGCGAGCGAGCCCGGTGCGGGTGGCCACCTGACGGGCCACCATGGTCGGATCGGCGGCAAACGGATGACCGTCGAGCCCTTTACCCGGCGCGCCTCGGCGGAGTAGCTTCTGATTGTGGTGCGGTCGGAGGGTCGGCCGTATCTGCGGGCGTAATTCAGTTGGTAGAATGCCAGCTTCCCAAGCTGGACGTCGCCGGTTCGAGTCCGGTCGCCCGCTCTGTACGTCATTCAACAGAGACAGCATGCGAAACGGCCGCGTCCATGTGTGGATGCGGCCGTTGCGGTTTCGTGCCCAATCGGTGCGCGTTTTGCGCACTTTGGGCGCAACCGTCGCTACTTCGTGAAAAGCGCCGAGGCGAGCGCCGCCCGGTCGAGACCGAGGTGCGTCGCAACGTTGTCCAGAATGTTCGACAGCGTGCCAAGTCGGAGGTCGGCGTGATCGGGAATCGTTACATGGTGCTCGCCGCCGTGCTGTGTTGTGAGCCGCATGTGGCTCCCCGACTCGCGAGTGACGCTGTAACCATAGCTACGGAGTAAACGCGCGAGGTCGCGACCGGAGAGATCACGGGGAAGTCGCACTTACTACGCGGCGATGACTTCGTCGTGGACGAAATGAAGCCGAATCACGCGGGGGCGGTCGGCCTCATCGAAATGGCATCGCACTGCATCGCGCACTGCATCGCGGAGCTGAGCAAGATCGTCGGCTTCGGTGCATATCGACGCGCCGACACTGCGCGCGACGTATCCGCCTTCGGGATCTTCGGCGACAATAAACAGAATCTCCGTCATGGCCTTTCCCCGACGTACATCGTGTGACTGCCAGAGAACTCTGCTTCGACGCTTGGTTCGCCGCCCTCATATAGACGCTTCGGCGACAACGGACGCAGAATCTCTCGATAAAATCCAATTTAGCCGAAAAGCGTTGTCGCCAAAAGTCGGACTTGACTCGGCGTTTCGGACACTAAGCTGGCGGCGGACTTCGTGAGGGAGTCGCGGTGCGCGACAAGTACGCCGCCATGACCGCGCACAAGCAGCGTCGATGTCGCCGGCCAAATTCATGCGCCCTCTGTTGGGACTAGCGTTGGCGAGTCAATTCAGACTATTTTCCAAAATCGTTTTAGACTAGCAAGCGAAAGACGTCCGAGACTAGCGCGCCTCCGCCGGTCGCATCCGAGTGCACAGCCGATGGCACCGACCCCGCCGGGACAGCGTCACCTCGCCGAAGGGCTGCGACTCCTGCAGCTTCGACAGCAGGCGGGGGTCGTGGTCTTCCGCACCGCCGACTTCTCGCGCGTACATCGCGACGCGCTGGTCCGGAGCGGCTTCCTCCGTCGCGTAACCCGCGGCTGGTACCTGCCGGCGCGGCCGGGCGACGCCCCCGGCGATACCACGCCCTGGTACGCCGCGATGGCGCAGTTCATCGCGGGGTACGCCAACGAGCGATTCGGAACCGACTGGCACCTGGCCCCCGCCTCGTCGCTCCGTCTCCACGCCGGCGCCACGGTGCTCCCCCGCCAGCTCATCGTCCACAGCCCGCGTGGCACCAACAACGTCTTGGCGTTGCCCGACGGGTGCTCGCTCCTGGACTACAAGGCGCGCGACTTCCCGGCGCCCGACCAGATCGAGGTTCGGGCCGGGCTCCGGGTGCTCACGGTGCCGGCCGCCTTGATTCGTGCCTCCCCCACGTTCTTCGTGACCGCCCCGCTGGACGCGCAGGTCGCACTCGCCGGACTGCCGGACGCGTCGGAGCTGACGCGCGCTCTGCTGGCCGGCGGACATAGCGCCGTCGCAGGCCGATTGGGCGGCGCGCTCCGGGCGGTCGGCCGCGCTGCGTTGGCCGACGATGTTATCGGCACGTTCCGCACGGTCGGCTACAGCGTCAGCGAGACGAACCCGTTCGAGACCACGCTCCCAAGCCTTGGCGGCCTGCGAACCGTTTCGCCCTACGTGCGCCGCTTGCAGCTCCTCTGGACCCGCATGCGAGACGCCGTCATCGCGACGATGCCGCCAGCTCCCGGGCGACCGGCTGACGTGGCGCGCTATCTAAACGCCGTCGCCGAGGCATACACCGCGGATGCGTACCATTCGCTGTCCATCGAGGGATATCGCGTCACCGACGGCTTGATCGCGCGCGTGGCGACCGGCGACTGGAATCCGGCGGCGCACGTGGCCGATGCGGACGCGCGGAACGCAATGGCCGCCCACGGCTACTGGCGCGCCCACGCCGCGGTGCAGGGGAGCGTCCAGCGCGTGCTGGAGGGC
>CAITQY010000570.1 GCA_903894655.1 uncultured Gemmatimonadota bacterium | reverse complement strand
TTCGGCACCCTCATGATCAATCGTCGCGATTTCCTCGGAATGTCCGCTGGCCTCGGCGCCACGCTCGGCCTCTCCCCCCGTCTGCTCGCCGCCCTCAACCGTCTGCCCCAAGGACAGCTGCTGCAGCGCGCCATCCCCAGCACTGGCGAGATGATCCCCGTGATCGGCCTGGGCAGCTCCGCCACCTTCGCCACGGTGGCCCGCGCCGAAGACGCGAGCGCGCTCAAGGCCGTGTTTCAAGCCATGGCCGATCGCGGCGCCCGCGTGTTCGACACGGCGCCGAGTTACGGCGCCTCGGAGCAGGTGGCCGGCGACATCGTGAACGAACTCGGCATCGCCGATAAGCTGTTCTGGGCCACCAAGGTGAACGTGGCCGGGCGCGGTGGCAGCACGGCCGATCCGGCAGCGGCCCGCGCGCAAATCGAGAAGTCGTTCGCGATCCTCAAGCGGCCCACGATCGATCTCATGCAGGTGCACAACATGGGCGACCCGGCCACCCAGCTCCCCATCGTGCGCGAATTCAAGAAAGCCGGCCGCGTGCGCTACGTGGGGATCACCACCACGTTCCCCAATCAGTATGCGCAGCTCATCGAGGTCATGCGCAACGAGCCGCTCGACTTCATCGGCGTGGACTACGCCGCCGATAATCGCGACGTGGAAGAGGTGATCCTGCCGCTCGCCATCGAGAAGAAGATCGCCGTGCTGGCCTACGCCCCGTTCGGTCGCACGAGCCTGTTCCGTCGCGCCGCAGGCAAGGAGCTGCCGGCCTTCGCCAAGGAGTTCGACGCCACCACCTGGGCGCAGTTCTTCCTCAAGTTCACGCTCACGCATCCCGCCATCACCGCCGTCACGCCGGCCACGAGCCAGGCCAAGAACATGCTCGACAACTTGGGCGGCGGCATGGGGCGCCTCCCCACAGCGGCGCATCGCCAGCAGATCATCGAGTTCGTGGACGCGCTGCCGCAGCTGCCGGGGCGGTAAGATGACGTCTTCCCGCCTCCGCTCGGCCGCCCTGGTGGCGGCCACCCTCCTCGTGTCGGTCGCGGCCACGCGAACCCGCGCCCACGCGGCACAGCGCCCCGCCGTCGACCCCGGCAGCGAGTTCCTCGCCGCCCTCCGGGCCCACTGCGGAAAGGCGTACGCCGGTCAGATCATCAACCCGCAGGCGGCCGACAGCGCCATGCTGGGCCAAGCCCTCGTGATGCACGTGCGCGGCTGCGGCGACACGGTGCGCGTGCCGTTCCACGTGGGCACCGACCGCTCACGCACGTGGCTGTTCACCAAGACCGCCGCGAGCGTGCGCCTCAAGCATGACCATCGCCACGAAGACGGCAGCGAGGACCGTGTGACGCAGTACGGCGGCGACGCCGGCCCGGGTGGCACCGCACAGTCGATGGCCTTTGCCGCCGACAGCTTCACCGCAGCGCTCCTCCCGGCCTCGCGCACCAATGTGTGGACGGTGGAGGTCACGCCCACCCGGTTCGTCTATCAGCTCACCCGCCCGGGGAGCGACCGTCGGTTCCGGGTGGAGTTCGATCTCACC
>CAITQY010000569.1 GCA_903894655.1 uncultured Gemmatimonadota bacterium | reverse complement strand
CTGCTGGTGTCCGGTGCGCCGATCAAGGAACCGGTGGCGTGGTATGGACCGATCGTGATGAACACCCAGGCCGAGTTGCAGGTCGCGATGCGCGAACTGCAGGCGGGGACGTTCATCAAGCACTGACGGTGGCGCACGCCGAGTACCGTGGCTGCTGGCATGTCGTGCTCGGACGGATCACGAACAGCCAGAACACGGATAGCACGGAAACAGCACGGATAAGCAAATGGCGCCGACGCCGCTCTTCGCCCACACGGAGCAGATCCGTGTCGTTACCGTGCAATCGGTGCAATCCGTGTTCCAGCGGTTAGCGATCTACCGGATTACGCCACAGCGAGTGGATCGGGTCAGCGGCGGATCGCCACCCGCCAGACCCACCACATCAGCAGCGGCTGCAACGGCAGCCGCAGCCAGAGCCCAGCGATGAACCCAGCCGACGCGTGTGCCGCCCGCGCCTGATTCAGCATGTGAATGTTGGCCGGCAATACGGCAACGAGCAGCGCGATCAATCCCCACGCGGCAACGACACGCGTGGCGGGAATGAGCAACCCGATCGCGCCCACAATTTCAAAGACACCACTCACGTACGTGGCCACGCGCGCGTTGGGCACCCACGGCGGCACGATGCGATCGAAGAACCCAGGCATCACGAAATGCAGCACGCCGGCCGCCAGGAAGAGCAGCGCCGGCGCCCAGACATTGGTGCGTGACACGACGGACCGTGACATCACGCGGGCTATTTCGCCGGCGGCATCGCCGCCAGCAGTCGTTCCACGAACCCATTCACCGACGCATTCGTGTCGATCCAGCGCACCACGGCCACGACATCATTCACCGGGTCCACGTAGATGATGTTGTTCCCGGCGCCCACATGCACGAAGGCCTGCGGCGGTGCCGCCGACACATACTTGCGGTCGGTGTTCAGGAACCAGTTCATGTAGCCGTACGTCGGCTGCGCCGGCGTGGGCGTGAGCGCCTTCGTGACCCAGGCCTCGGAGAGCAGCTGCTTGCCGCCCCACACGCCGCGGCGCTGCGTGAGCAATCCGAAACGCGCCATGTCCCACGCGTTGATCATCATGCCGCCGCCCCAGTGGCCGCCACCGCTCACCGACTGCACCAGCTTGCCGTCGAGCACGATCCACGAGTTGTCGTAGCCGTACCAGCGCCACGTGTTCGACGCGCCAATCGGCTCCATGATCTTCTCACGCAACACCTCCGGCAACGGCTGACGCCACACCTGCAACGCCGCCAGCGCCAGCACATTCACGCGCGTGTCGTTGTACTCGTAGGCCGAACCCGGTTCCACGCGCGCACGCGTGGTCCACGTGTTCACCTGCTGCGCCGGACGGTCGGCCCACTCGGGCTTGCCCCACAACGTGCCTTCCCAGTCGCTCACCTGACGCAGCAGGTGATCCCACGTGAGCCGCTTGTTGTGCGGGCTGTCGAACGGACGCAGCCACTTCGCATCGCCCGGCCAGTCGGCGCCGAGTCCGGTGCCGTTGGGATACGCGCGCAGGATCGGCGGCATCACATGCGATACCGTGTCGTCTACGCTGCGAATGCGACCTGCATCGACAGCCAGCCCCACCACCGTGCTCAGAAAGCTCTTCGTGACGCTGTTCACGATCTCGAGCGCGTTGGGATCACCCCACGTGGCCACCACGTAGCCCTTGCGCAGAATCACACCCGTGGCGCCACCACGCGGCGCCAACGGTCCGATCGCGGCCCCGAAGGGCTCGCGACCAAACGTCTGGTAGTGATTGAGCTCGAGATCACGCGGCGTCTTGCTCTCCTTCTCGATCGCGTACGCGATCGCCTCCGCCAACTTCACCGAATCCATCCCCATCGCGGACGGCGAGCGTCGTTCCCAGGAGCCCGCCGGCAGATCGG
>CAITQY010000568.1 GCA_903894655.1 uncultured Gemmatimonadota bacterium | reverse complement strand
TCGTCCGGGTTCACGCCCTTGTTGGGCTCCTTGCCGAAGAACTCCTTCACGACCTGCTGAATCTTCGGAATACGCGTGGAGCCACCGACGAGGATGATCTCGTCGACTTCGCTCGGCTGCATGCCGGCATCCTTGAGCGCCTTCTTCATGGGCTCGAGGGTGCGCTGGATCAGGTCGTCCACGAGCTGCTCGAACTTGGCGCGCGTGAGCGAGTAGTTGAGGTGCTTCGGGCCCGACTGGTCGGCGGTGATGAAGGGCAGGTTGATATCGGTGCTGTTGGCACTCGACAGTTCCATCTTCGCCTTTTCAGCTGCCTCCTTGAGGCGCTGGATCGCCATCGGATCCTTGCTCAAGTCGATCGCCTGATCGCGCTTGAACTCGGCCACCAGCCAATCCATGACGCGCTGATCGAAGTCATCGCCGCCCAAGTGCGTATCGCCGTTGGTGGACTTCACTACGAACTGACGCGTGCCGTCCACATCGTACAACTCGAGGACGGAGATGTCGTACGTGCCGCCGCCCAAGTCGAACACGGCGACCTTCTCGTCGGTCTTCTTGTTCTTGTCCAAGCCGTACGCGAGCGCGGCGGCGGTGGGCTCGTTGATGATGCGGAGGACTTCGAGGCCGGCGATCTTGCCGGCGTCCTTGGTGGCTTGGCGCTGGGCGTCGTTGAAATAGGCCGGGACGGTGATGACCGCCTTGGTGACGCTATGGCCGAGGTAATCTTCGGCGGTCTGCTTCATCTTCTGCAGGATCATGGCCGAGATTTCGGGCGGCGTGTAGCGCTTACCACCCACTTCAACCGAGGCCACGTCGTTCGGGCCCGCCACGATCTTGTACGGCACGCGTGACTGCTCGGCCTGGGCTTCCGTGGTCCGCTGCCCCATGAAGCGCTTGATCGAGAAGATCGTGTTCTGCGGATTGGTGACGGCCTGACGCTTGGCGATCTGGCCAACCAGGCGCTCGCCGTCCTTCGTAAATCCGACGACCGACGGGGTCGTCCGACCGCCCTCGGCGTTCGGGATGACCACGGGATCGCCACCTTCCAGTACGGACACCACCGAGTTGGTCGTGCCCAGGTCGATGCCGATAACTTTTTCAGCCATTATTCGAGGTCTCGTTGAGGAGTTGCTGTCTGTAGGGACGTCGTTACGTCGATGCGTGCTCTGCTCCACTGCTGCCCTGTCGAGAGGCAAGGGGTGGGCCGCGATGGGTCTGCCGGACCGGCGCAACTCTGGCGGTGCGCAGCGATTCGAGGGCTGCCGTGGCGGCAGTCTGCCAGTTTGACTGGAAGAGAACGGCCTGCTCCACGTCTCTGGGTGGGCCGAACGTCCGACGTTCGTGAGGTAAAAGTGGTTCGGTAATGAACCGTTCGGTGCCGGTTCAACTCGTCAACTTCCCGTAACATTGGACCTTGCACGTGGCGTTCCGGGCGCGGTGACGCGATTCTTCCTTTGCGCGCGGTCGCCCCGCGTGCACTTGCACTTCTCTCAGCCCGCCCGAGCCGTGAAGCTCTTCTCCAAAGACGAAACGTTTTTCGATCATTTTCGGCAGTTGGCCGTGTATATGGGTAGTGCGTCGACCCTGCTGCGCACCCTGTTAGCGAATCCGGCGGATGCCGCCCGTATCGCGGTTGAGATCAAGAAGGTCGAGACGGATGGCGATGCCATCGTGCATGTGATCAATCAGCGCATCGATACGAGCTTCGTGACGCCGCTCGATCGCGAAGACATTCACGTACTGGCGACGCGTCTCGACAACGTGATCGATTTGATCAATGGCGCCGCGCGACGCGTGGTGATGTTCCGCGTGACGACTCCGCGCAGCGGCGGCGTGGAAATGGCGGACGTGCTGGTGCGCGCGAGCGCGGAGATTCTCGCCTCGGTCAGCGATGTGACCAAGCGCATCAAAATGCTGGAGCATGGACGCAAGATCAAACAGCTCGAAGAGGAGGGCGACGTGCTCTATGCCCAGTCGGTCGGGGCGTTGTTCGAGCATGACGAGCCGGCCATCGAAGTGTTGAAGTGGAAAGAAATCTTCGACGCGCTGGAGGAGGCGATCGACGAGTGTGAGGATGTGTCGAACGTGCTCGAAAGCATCGCGCTCAAGAACAGCTGACGGATCTGTGGTCAACTTCGTCATCTTCATCGTTCTCGTCGCACTGGCGTTCGATTTCATCAACGGGTTTCACGATTCGGCCAATTCGATCGCGACGATCGTCGGGACGAGAGTGCTGAGTCCGTTAGCGGCCGTGATCTGGGCGGCCGTCTTCAACTTCTTGGCGCTCTTCTTTGTGGGCACGGCCGTCGCCAAATCCGTCGCCGCCGGGTTCATCGACCTGAACGTGGTAGATGCCAATGTGATCCTTGGTGGACTACTGGGGGCGATCACGTGGAATCTGATCACGTGGTGGTTCGGCATTCCCTCCAGCTCCTCGCATGCGCTGATCGGCGGCTACGCGGGCGCGGCGGTCTCGAAGGTCGGTTTTTCTGCGTTGCTCTGGGGCAAGAAGTGGATCGAGACGCTTTCGGCGATCGTGCTCTCGCCGTCGATCGGGATGCTGATGGGCTTCATCCTGATGGTGCTGGTGTTGAACCTCTTCCAGAAAGTGACCAGCGCGAAGGCGGACAAGTTCTTCCGCGTGGCGCAGCTCACCAGCTCGGCCTTGCTCTCCTTGGCGCACGGCGGCAATGATGCGCAGAAGACCATGGGTATCATCGTCGGCTTGTTGGTGGCCACGCAGGCGTCCTTTGCGGGCGAGACGGGGCTGTTGAGCCACATGTACGTGACGTCACTGGACACGATCCCGCTCTGGGTCGAACTCGGCGCCTATACCATGATCTCGCTCGGCACGCTGTTCGGCGGCTGGCGCATCGTGCACACGATGGGCACGCGCATCACGAAGCTGCGCCCGGTCGGCGGCTTCTGCGCGGAGACGGCCGGTGCGCTGGTCATCCTGTCGGCGTCCCGCTTCGGTATCCCGGTCAGCACCACGCACACGATCACCGGAGCCATCGTCGGCGTAGGCGCCACGAACCGTCTCTCGGCGGTCCGTTGGGGCCTGGCGAGTAAGATCGTCTGGGCGTGGGTGATCACCATTCCTGCCGCGGCCGCCATGGCGGCGATCGCGTACAAGCTGCTGGCTGCGTTCAATCCAATCTGACTTGCCTCCCGTTCGGCGCGGCACGCCGCGTCGGACCACTGCCATTCCGTCGTCTACCGCTTTGTCGCTGCCGTATCTGAATCGCGAGCTCAGTTGGCTCGACTTCAATGCGCGCGTGCTCGAGGAAGCGTTGGACGCGCGCGTGCCGTTGTTGGAGCGGCTGAAGTTTCTCGCGATCTTCAGCACGAACCTGGACGAGTTCTACATGGTCCGGGCGGCGGGGCTGCGGCGCAAAGTCACGTCGGGCGCGCCGCAGTATCCCCCTGACCCGCTGTCGCCGCCCGAGCAGCTCGAGGCCATCCGCACGCGGGTGCACGAGCTGCTGCATCGCCGGCACCATGCGCTGCACGACCTCGTATTGCCGGCGCTCGAGGCGAAGGGCATCAAGCTGGTGCCCATGGCGTCACTCGACGACGCCGAGCGCGAGCGCGTGCACGCCTATTTCGAATCGCAGGTGTTCCCGGTGCTCACGCCCTTGGCGGTCGATCCGGGTCACCCGTTCCCCTACATCTCGAATCTGTCGCTCTCGTTGGCGGTGGATATCGGCGATCCCGACAGTGGCAAGGAGCATTTCGCGCGCGTCAAAGTGCCGCGTTCCCTGCCGCGCTGGGTGCCGCTCGAGCGTGGCGGCGAGCATTGCTTCGTGCCGCTGGAGGAAGTGATCGGCGAGCATCTGGGCACGCTGTTCCCCGGCATGGCCGTGAAGCGGTGGTTCACGTTCCGCATCACGCGCTACTCCGATCTCGACCTCGGCCAGATCGACCAGCCGGACGATTTACTGGAGACGATCGAACAGCAGGTGTTTCAGCGTCGGTTTGGGGAAGTGGTGCGACTGGAAGTGCAGCGTGACATGCCGCAGTCCATGCGACAGCTGTTGCTCGAGGAGTTGAGTGAAAGCGAAACGCAGCTCGTCGCCCCGCTGAGCGAGCGTGACGTCCACGATCGCGATGATCTGCTCGAGTTGGGCGATTTGCTGCAGATCGCGGGCCTCGAGGTCCCTGATTTGCGCGACGCGCCGTACACGCCGGTGGTGCCGGCGCCGTTCCGCGATGGCCGCAACATCTTCGACGTGATCCGCGAGCGCGATGTCCTCGTGCACCACCCGTACGAGTCGTTCAGTTCGTCGGTGGAAGCGTTCCTCGAGGCGGCATCCGGTGATCCGCAGGTGCTGGCTATCAAGCTCACGTTGTATCGCACCTCAGGCGACACGGCGATCGTGCGCGCGCTTACCGAGGCTGCCGAGGCGGGAAAGCAGGTGGCGGTCATCATCGAACTGCAGGCCCGGTTCGATGAGCAGAACAACATCACGTTTGCGCGGACGATGGAGAGTTACGGCATTCATGTGGCGTATGGACTGCCGGGGCTCAAGACGCACGCCAAGACGGTGTTGGTGGTGCGACGCGACAATGACGGCATCCGGCGTTACGTCCATGTGAGCACCGGCAACTACAACTCCAAGACGGCGCGCCTGTACACTGATATCGGCCTCTTTACGTGCAACCCGCAGATCGGCGCCGATTCGAGTGACTTGTTCAATTCGCTCACCGGCGTGTCGCGGCAGAAGTTCTACCGACGGCTGATCATGGCGCCGGCGAATCTGCGCTCGCGGACGCTGGAGCTCATCGAACGGGAGTCGGCGCACGCCGCGGCCGGACGTGGTGGGCGCATCATTGCCAAGATGAACGCGCTGGTCGATCCGGACGTGATTGCCGCGCTCTACCGTGCGTCGCAAGCGGGCGTCGAGATCGACCTGATCGTGCGCGGCATCTGCTGCCTGCTGCCGGGGCTCCGCGGCGTAAGCGAGCGGATTCGCGTGGTCAGTATCATCGGACGCTTTCTCGAGCACTCGCGCATTGCGTACTTCTCGAATGGCGGCAATCCGGAGTACTACATCGGCTCGGCCGACTGGATGCCGCGCAACTTCGACCGCCGCGTGGAAGCGATGGCGCCGATCGATGACGTGGCGTGGCATGGCCGCCTGCAACGGGTGCTGGAAACGTGTCTGGCCGACAACCGACAGGCGTGGGAGCTCGGGGCCGACGGCACCTATCGCCGGCGAAGCTCGAACGGCGCCCCGGAACGGTCGACGCAGGCGACGATGATGCGTGATCCGTGGGGTGGGTTGGAGGCGAAGCCGACGGCGAAGTCGGGCGCAAAGCGGACGCGGGCGAAGTCGTCGGACGGGCTCCGCGAAGACTGACACGGTGGCGCCGCCCGCGGTGACGCCTCGGGCGGAGGCGCGTTTACTCGCCGTCGCCGTCGTCGTCCGCCGTGATCTCGGTGCCGTCGGGCGCCACCACGATGATCGGTCGGCCGAGGACTTCCTCGAGGAGATGTCGCTTGCGGCTGGCGCCCCAGCACTCGAGGCGGACGTTGGTGGCGCCTTCGGCTTGAATGACCGTCACGCGCATCGCGTCATTGGTCAGCTTCACACGCAGCGCGCCCACCGCGGCCACGTGGCCACGGTCCATGCCGTCGGCAAAGCGTAGCAGGGCGGCCAGTTTCACGACACGTTCTCGCGACGCACGGTCAAGCTGCGCGAAACCGCGGTGCTTGGTCTTGGGCGGTGTGCCGCGATGGTAGCGGGCCACATGCGCGACCACGACCTGCTGAGCCGGCGTCATCCCGAGCAGCTCGGCGTGCGAGATGAGGTGAAACGAATGCTTGTGGTGCTTTTCGTAATTGATGTGATAGCCCACATCATGCAGGAGCGCCGCATCAGAGAGTAACTGACGGTCGCGCGCATCGAGTTGCAGGCGCGGGGCGAGCGTGTCGAACAGTTGCAGGGACAGCGCCTGCACCTGGCGCGCGTGCGGCTCCTCGTAGTGGCACCGCTCGGCGAACTCGCGCACGGAGCGCTCGCGGGCCACGCCGGGGTCGGCCACCGTGGGCGTCACGCGTGCCGCTTCCAGCAGCAGCCCTTCGCGAATGCCGTAGGCGGAGGCCAGCAGGTCGCGCGGGTCGAACCGCGACAACACCTCGGCGGCCACGGCGAGACCGGCCACGATGATGTCCGCACGCGCCGGATTGAGTCCCGGCACATGCGCCCGTTCGTACGATTCGAGCCGCTGCAGCCAGTCGAGCACGTGCTCTAACTCCACGCGCGTCACCCGCGTGCCGTGCGGTGATCGCACGGTGACATGCTGCCGCGAAAGCACGATGCCGGCCAGGTTCGTGAACGTGCCCCCGGAGCCGATAATCTGCGCACCGCGCCAGTCTTTCACCGGCACCGCTCGCCGGAGGCCGTCTTTCACGTGGTCACGAAGGGCGCGGACGCGGCGCGGGTTGACCTTGGGGGTCAGGAAGCGCTCGGTGAGGCGCACCGCGCCGAAGGGCAGGGACGCCACGCGCTCGATGAGGCCGTCCTTGGCCAGCACGAGTTCGAGCGAGCCGCCCCCGATGTCCATCACGACCGTACGGCCGGACCCCAGCTCAAAGTGTGCCAGTGCGCTACGGAAGCAGAGTAGGGCCTCCTCCTCGCCGCTCAGGATGCGGACGCGGCGGCCGGTGAGCGTTTCCACCCGGCCAGTGAAATCGGCGCCATTGGCGGCATCACGCACGGCGCTGGTGGCCACGATCTCGATCCGGGCGGCACCCAGCTGGCCAGCCAGTGTGACCATGCGCTGGACCGCCGTCACGGCCGCCTCGATGGCGGTCGGCGACAACGAGCCGGTGGCCTCGAGGCCCTCACCCAGGCGCGGCATTGCCTTCATCTCGTCCACCACGCGGATCTGCCCGGTCGGGGATACGTCCGCGACGATCTGGCGTACCGAGTTGGAGCCGATGTCGATCGCGGCGATCCGGATGTCGGTCGATGCCGTCGTGATTGGTGCCGTCATGTCGCGTCGCTGGAAGGAGGCGTTGGGGCGTCCTCGTCGAACCGATGACGAATCTGCTTCCCCTCGGCAAGATACACGGCGTCTTCCCCGATGTTGGTGGCGAGGTCGGCTACCCGTTCCAAGTTTCGACTGACCAGCAAGAGCTCGAGTGACGGGGCAATGGCTTGCGGGTTGCCCATCATGTCGGCCAAGAGTGCGCGAAAGATGCTCTCATGCTTGGCGTCCACGTCGTCATCGGCTTTGCCGACGGCACGGCCGAGGGCGCCGTCGCCACGGATGAAGGCGTCGAGGGCGTCGCTCAGCATGGCGCGCGCCCGACGCGCCATGTCGGCGAGGGCCGGGACGACCGGGACGGCCAAGCGCTGATCGACTAGACGTACCGCGCATTGCGCGATGTTCACGGCGTGATCGCCGACGCGCTCAAGGTCGCTCGAGACCTTGATCGCGCCGATCAGGAAGCGGAGGTCACGCGCCATCGGCTGCTGCAGAGCCAGCATGGCGATGGCCTGATTCTCGGCCTCCACCTCAAGCCGATCGAGCTCTTCGTCGGCCTCGATCACCGCGATCGCCTTCTCGCGGTCTCGCTCGAGCAGCGCTTCAACCGAGAGCGCCACCAAGGACTCGGCGCGCTCGGACATATCGAGTAACCGCTGCTTGAGCAACGCGAGTTCATCGTGAAAGTGCCGATAGCCGGCGGGCACATTACGCATCAGCCGAACCTCCCCGTGATAAACGCTTCGGTCCGTGAGTCGGACGGGCGCGTGAACAAACGATCGGTGGCCGCGTCTTCAATCAGGACGCCGTCCACCAGCAACGCCGTGCGTCGAGACACGCGTGCGGCCTGATGCAGGTTGTGAGTCACGATGATGATGGTCAGGTCCTGCTGAAGGTCGTACAGGAGTTCTTCAATGCGCTGCGTGCCCTGCGGATCGAGCGCGCTGGTCGGTTCGTCGAGCAGCAGCACGGCCGGCCGGTTGGCGAGCGTGCGCGCAATGCAGAGGCGCTGCTGCTGACCGCCGGAGAGCGACCAGGCACTCTGGTGCAGTCGATCCTTGACCTCGTCCCAGAGGGCGGCCCGTCGCAAGGCGTCTTCGACCGTGTCGTCGAGTTCGCGCCCCCTGAGGCCAACATTTAGGCGCGGTCCATACGCCACATTGTCAAAGACGGACCGCGGAAACGGATTGGATCGCTGAAACACCATGCCGACCCGCTGCCGCAGCACGCTCACGTCGACCGTGGGCTCGTACACGTTGTCGCCGTCGAGGAGCAGTCGGCCGCTATGGCGCGCGCCCGGCAGTTCATCGTTGAGCCGATTGATGGCGCGCAACAGCGTACTCTTGCCCGACCCCGAGGGGCCGATGAGCGCGGTGACCGACCGGGGACGCACGGCGAAGTCGACGTTGTGCAGCGCCGGCGCCGCGCCGAACCACGCGGAGAACCGTTCGAGAATGACGGCACCGGGAAGGCTGTAGACGTCCGTGCTCATCCGAAACGCCCGGTGATATAGGCTTCGGTGCGTGCGTCGGACGGGGTCGTGAACAGCTGCCGCGTGGGGGCGCACTCCACGATGCGCCCGTCGAGCAGAAACGCGGTGACGTCGGAAATGCGCGCGGCCTGCTGCATGTTGTGGGTCACCATGATCACCGTGACGGTGTCACGCAGATCGTACAGCAGCTCTTCGATGCGCTGGGTGCCCATGGAGTCGAGGGACGCCGTGGGCTCATCGAGTAAGAGCACGTCGGGTTGCACCGCCAGCGCTCGCGCGATGCAGAGTCGCTGCTGCTGGCCGCCCGACAATGCCATCGCGGATCCGAACAGTCGATCCACGACCTCGCGCCACAGGCCCGCGCGTTGCAGCGCCACTTCCACCAGCCCTTCCAGCTCACTTGGCGGCACGGCGCGCCGGTGCGCACGAATACCGGCCGCTACGTTATCGAAGACCGAGGCGGTGACAAAAGGTGTCGGTCGCTGAAACACCATGCCGACCCGACGACGCAAGCCGATCACGTCGGTCGAGGGGGCATACACCGGCAGCGCGCCGACCGACACGTCACCGCTCACGAAGGCGCCATCATCGAGTTCGTGCAGGCGATTGATACACCGCAGGGCTGTGCTCTTGCCGCACCCCGACGGACCCACGATGGCCAGGACTCGCCCTGGTGGCCCATCGAGGTTGACCTGACGCAGCACGCCGCGATCGGCGAAGCCGGCGGACAGGTTGCTGAGGCGCACATGAGGTGCGGTGGCGGCAGCCGGCGTTCGCTCAGTCATCAACCCGTCCCACGCGCGGGGTGACGGCGGAGAGGATGTTGGCGCGCGCACGAATGACGGCGTGGGCGGCCGCGCTGATCAACGCAACGAGGATGAGCAACACGAGGCCGCCAGCCCATGCCTGCGCGCGCCATTCGTCGTAGGGACTTTGTGCATACGCGTAGATCTGCAGCGGCAAGGCGGCAATCGGGCGCGCCGGATCGACCGACCAGAACGGGTTGCCGAAGGCGGTGAAGAGCAGCGGTGCGGTTTCTCCTGCCGCGCGCGACATCGCGATCAGCACCGCGGTCACGATACCGGGCATCGCGGTGCGCAGCACGACGGTGAGCGAGGTGCGCCATCGCGAGAAGCCGAGGGCCAACGCGGCTTCCGTGAGCGCGACCGGTGCGAGACGCACCATTTCTTCGGTGGCACGCGCGACCAGCGGCAACACCAGGAGCCCGAGTGCCATGCCGCCCGCCCACGCCGAAAAATGTCCCGACGGTCGCACGATCAATTCCCACGCGAAGATGCCGAGGACGATCGAGGGGAGGCCGCTCAGCACATCGGCGAGCAGGCGCACGGCCTGCGCGAAGCGACCGCGGCGATGCTCCGCGAGATAAAGGCCGGCCCCGATGCCGACCGGCACCGCCACCGTCATCGCGATGGCGACGAGGATGCCTGACCCGATGAGCGCGTTGGCCACACCGCCCCCCCGCACGCCGGGCGGAGTGGGCAGCTGCGTGAAGAAGGTCGGCGTGAGTTGCCCAAGCCCGTTCACAAGCAGATGCGCCAGAATCGTGACGAGCGGGATGGTCGCGACGATGGCGGCCGTCCACGTGAGCGCCGTCATAACGCGACCGGTGCGGCGACGTCGTTGAGAGCGTGCGTTCATGACGAGCGCCCACCGGGCAAGCCGGTCGCGACACGCCGCACGAGCCATCGCGCTAGCAGATTGATGAGCAGTGTGATCAAGAGCAGCAGTGCGGCGACGGCCATCAGGGCGGAGAGATGGGCGTCGCTCGACGCTTCGGCGAATTCATTGGCCAGCAGCGACGCCATCGTATACGCCGGATCGAACAGCGAATCGGGAATCGCATGGCGGTTGCCGATCACCATGGTTACCGCGAGCGTCTCACCAAGCGCACGGCCGAGGCCCAACATCACGCCACCGATCAACCCGGAACGGGCTGCAGGTAGCACGGCATCGCGCACGACTTCCCAACGGGTGGCGCCAAGGGCGAGGGCGGCCTCACGCTGCGCCTGCGGCACGGCCAGCAGTACTTCGCGGCTGATGCTGGCGATGTACGGCAGGATCATGATGGCGAGGAGGAGGCTGGCCGCGAGCAAGCTTGGGCCATACGCCGGTCCACGGAAGAGCGGTAGGAACGACCCGAGGGGAACGAGCGCTGGCATGATCGTGCGGCGGAGCAGCGGCACGAGGACGAACACCCCCCAGAGCCCGTACACCACCGACGGAATGGCCGCGAGCAAGTTGACCAGAAAGGCCACGGGCTCGTGCAAGCGCCGTGGGCCAATGTCGACGGTGAAGATGGCCACGCCGAGGGCCAGCGGGGTGGCGAGGCACAGGGCGATCAACGACGACAGCAGCGTACCGACAATGGCCGGGAAGGCGCCGAATCGCGCTCGGGGCACGTCCCATGTGGTGCCGAAGGCCAGATCGGCGGCGTGGAGCGAGAGGGCCGGCCACGCCGCGCGCAGGACCACGGCGGTGAGCAGCACGAGCACGAGGGGGATCGCGGCGGCGCACACCGTCGTGACCGTGCGATAGAGCCGGTCACCGAGCGGGGTCTGCATTGAGTGAAGCTAGGTTTTCCAGTGCGGAGACCGTCTCGTGTCGTGTAACGGATCTGTCACGGCAACCGCGACCGTTCCATCGCGAGCGCGGCATCGAGCCGGTCGACGATGCGCGTGGCCGCTTCCGAGGGGAGGGGGACGTAGCCAAGCATGCTGGCGATGTCTGGGGTATCCAGGAGGGCCCAACGGATGAAGGCCGCCAGCTGTCGACTCTTCTCGGGGCCGATGGCCGACGGGGCGATGAGCATCCAGGTGAACGACGCAATCGGGTACGACTGTGCACCCGGCGCATTTACGAGCGAGACACGGAGGTCTGGCGTGCCGTTGGTGTCGGAGGCGTTGAGTTTGCGGTCCGCCTCGAGCATCGCCGTGGCCGCCGAGGCAATTTCGAATGGCATCGGCGAGATAAAATGGCCGGCGGCGTTCCGCACGTGCACCACGGGCAAACGATTCTGCCGCGCGTACACCACTTCGAGATAGCCGATGGCGCCCGGCATCTGCTTCACTTGACCGGCCACGCCTTCGTTCCCCTTGCCACCGATGCCGACCGGCCAGCGCACGTCCTTGCCACGTCCGGGACCGGCGGCCCATGCGGGGCTCACGGTGGTCAGGAAGTCGCTGAAGATGTAGGACGTGCCGCTGCCATCAGCGCGATGGACCACGAGAATGTCTGTGGTGGGCAGCGTGAGCGTGGGATTGAGCACCGCAATGCGCGGGTCGCTCCAGCGGGTGACGCGGCCGAGGAAGATGTCGGCGATCACGTCGGGGCTGAGCTTGAGCGGTCGCGCGAGGCCGGGCAGGTTGTAGGTGATGGCGACGGCGCCGATGACGGTCGGAATGTGCAGCACCGGCATGCCGGCGCTGGCCAGTTCCTCGTCGGTCATTGGGACGTCGGTGGCACCGAAGTCGACCGTTCGCGCGACGACCTGCCGGATGCCACCACCTGAGCCGATCGACTGATAGTTGATGCGCACGTTGGTGCGGATCGCGTACTCGTTGAACCAGCGCGAGTAGAGCGGATAGGGGAACGTCGCCCCGGCGCCGGTGAGATCGACGCGGGTGGTGTTCGGTGCCGGAGATCCCGACGCGCTTCCCTCCGGACTCGGCGCATCCTTGGCCGGCGTGCTGCAGGCGCCGAGGAGCAGTGCTGGGAGCAGTGCTGGAAGCAGTACGATGGCGAGGGATCTCCTCACAGGCTGCTCGAGAGTCCGACGAACTTGAATCGCCCGGCCCGCTCAAGGATCGTTCCGAACAACACGCCCTCGACGGTCGGCTTGCCGGGCGCCGTGAGGCGCACCTCACATTTGTCGAGTAGCACGTTGGCGCCTTGCGTGTCTGGTGGCGTTGCGCAGCGGAGTCTGGTGGCGGTGACCGCACTCCCGCCAAAGCGATTCACGAGTTGCGTCGCCCCCTTGTTCGACGACGCCAGCAACTGCCCCCAGAGCAACGCCGGGGGGGCTTCATACGGCGGCTGACGCATGGGAGAATCGGGGTAGTAGAGCCACGCGAACTCGGCGCGATCCATGATCATCGCGTTCAGATCGGTGGTGTCATTCCCACCGATCGCTCGCGCCCATCGTTGAACGAGCGCGTCGCGCGACGGACTCGCGTGCAGCAGCGTATCAGTGGGCGGCAGCGCGTCGCGGAAGCGTCGAAGCTGTTCGGCAATCGGAAGAATCGAATCGACGACGCCCCCCGCCGCGACCACCTCGGCGACATGTCTGGCTTGTTCGTCGGCGGGTGACGGGGCCGACTTGTCTGCACAGGCCGTCGTAGCAGCAAGGAGGAGGGCACTCAGGCGCCAGCGCGACGTAAGGTGTAGAGGCATGGTATCCGAATGAGAGAACGGCCGGTGCCCGAGGGGCACCGGCCGTTCGGACTTCAGGGAAGCTAGCGCGTCTGTGCGCTAGCCGCCGCTGTTGCCGCCGGTGTTAGTTGCGGGCGTAGCTGGTCCAGTTGGCCCACCACTTGGCACCGCCCGGCGCCGCCGCACCGCGGTACGCGGTCGGCGTGATGAACGCGCCGACGCGGGCCGCAATGCGCGGATCGGCGGTGAAGCTGCTCAACCCACCGGTGGCGATCGGCGAGCTGGCCGCCGGCGACCAATCGAAATTCGCGCCGGTCGTGGTGCCGGAGACCGTGGGCAGGTTCGTGAAGAGGCTGGCGGCCGTCACCGTGCTGGCACCAACCACAATGTTGGAATTCTTGGCCGTAAAGGCGGATTCCGTGCCGAAGTTGGTGGCGCTGGCCACGTCGAAGTTGGCGCCGGCGGCCAGCACGCCGTTTTCGGCGAAGTACAGATTCCGCACGATCAGCGAGTCGACCTGGAAGCGGTTATTCGACGTGGAGTCGCGGAGCGAGATGCCGGCACGCGGCCAGCGCGCGAGCACACCGTTCAGGTAGTAACCGCCCGTACCGCGACGGAGCACCGCACCCACACCACCCGAGCCCGGAACCGTCACGCCAGTCGGCGTGCCGATCATGGTGAAGTTCGCGAAGACGTTCATGTTGTACAGCCCGTCGTCGCGACCCGAGCTCTGCGCGTTGGCTCCGCTCGGCGCGACACATCCGCCACCGTTGCAACCGTCGATCTCGAAGCCCTGCGGATCGGTGGACACGGCGCCGGCGCCGGGACGCGGCGTGAGGAAGGTGGTCTGGAGGCCGATCATGAACTGGTTGAGGCCACGGTAGCCTTCCGAACCGTCGAAGTGATCGTCGCCCGCCTCGTACGACACGAGGTACTTGCCGTTCACCGCACCGCCGAACCATTCGAAGTTGTCGTCGAGACCGGCGAGGGCCTGCACATACTCCACCGTGGTGCCGCTGCCGACGGCCGCGAAGGTGAACGAGTTGAGCTCCGCGTCAGTGAGGGTGGCGTAGCCGGCAAACTCCACACGCACGTAGCGCAACGTTCCACTGTTGTCCGTGTCCACCGTACCGCCGGTGTAGATCGTACCGGCCTGGTTGGCGCCGACGACCGAGCCGTTCGAGCCTTCGACGATGATGTTCCCCGTGCGATTCGCGCGGCCGTTACCGACGATGATCAAGCCGCCCCAGTCACCCGGGGACCGGTTGCCGACGCTACGCTGCGACGTGAAGACCACCGGCGCCGCTTCGGTGCCGTTGGCCACGATGCGCGCGCCACGGAGCACGAAGAGCGCCGAGCCGAGCGCCGTCGTGTCGCCGACAATCTTGGTGCCGGCGTTGATGGTGAGCGTCGCACCGCTATTCACATACACGAAACCGCGCAGCACGTAGTTCGTGTCGGGGGTCAGCGTACGGTTGGCCGCGATGGAACCGCTGAGCGTCACGGTCGGGTTGGCGGTGATCGAGTAGGTCACCGCGGCCGTGGCCGTCGCGTTCGAGACCACGGTGGCCGGTGAGCCGGTGATCGCGGCGTTGTAGCGCACGTTGTTGCTCGTGACCTGAGCGGCGGCTACGGTGTACGTGCCGGGAGCGACACTGTACGTGGACGAGGCCGTCGGCGACTGCGAGTATGAGCTGGGGCCAGTGACCGTCACGGCGGCATTCACGCCGGCAGGCAAACCCGACACGGTGACGCTGAGCGTCCCGTTGGCGGGCGTCACGGGTCCAGCCGGATCATCACTGCCGCACGCGGCCAACGCGAGCAGGCTGAATGATGTTACGGCGAGGGCGCGGAAGCGCGTGAACGTCGTCATCTGGAGTCCTTGAAGTGGTAGGTGGAGCGTCGGAGACGAGCGAGACAACTGTGCGAAGTAACGCGACACTTTGTACGAGATGCGTCATGGCCCGGTCACGGTTCTGTCACCGTGCCGGGCCATGTGTGATTGGTGTCGAGAACTTCATCTCGACGGAAGGGTGCTTACTGCTTCCAGGAGAAGCCGACGGAGAACGTGCGACCGGCGTTGTAGCCTTCCCGTTCAAGGTTGCCCTGCATGAAGCGATAGCGGGCGTCGAGCAGATTGCGCGCGTCGACGCGCCCTGACAGGCTGCCGAGCACTGGGAAGCGGAGCGACAGGTCGACCATGTGACGCGGCTTCTCCACGATGTTCGGCAGAGGTACCACACCGGCCGCCTGGATGCGCTCGCCCACCACGTTGTACAAAATCGTGGCGTTCGTGCTGCCCGATAGCGACGAGTACGTCATGCCGGCGTTCACCACATACGGGGCCTGACCCACCAAGCGACGCGTGCGGTCGGTGACGGTGAGGCCGCCCAGCGTGTCGAGATCGACGGAGGAACTCATCAGCGTGACGTTGCTGAAGCCGGTGAGTGGTTCCGCCCAGCCACCGAGGAATCCGAGCTGCTTGCGGAGCTCGAGTTCCACGCCGGCGTTCACGGCGCTCAGCGCGTTCTGAAAGCGCGCCTGATACGCGCCTGAGGTGGCCTGTTCGATGCGCTCGATCGGGCTATCGAAGCGCTTGGCGAACACGCCGATGCTGAGCACTTCACCCGGGTTGGGAAACGCTTCCCAGCGCAGGTCCACGTTGTCGATCAGCGAACGGCGGAGCTGATCGTTACCGGTGACGCTAACGCCGCCAAGGACATCGCGGAACGTGACCGGCGCCAGCTCGCGATACTCGGGGCGGGCGAGCGTGCGCGTGATGCCGAAGCGGAGGCTCTGCGTTTCGGTGAGCTTGGTGTTGATGAGCAGCGACGGCAGCACGTCGGTGTTGTTGAGATTGGCCGACGAGGTGAAGCCGCCTTGCGTGGACGCGTCCACGGTAATGTCGGCTGACTCGACGCGCGCACCGGCGATGACGCGGACACGGCTGCCCAGGCCCCAGTCGCCCATGAGGTAGCCAGCCACGGTGCGGTCTTCGGCGGTGTACGAACCGGCCTGACCGACCGGCTGGACGTTGATCAGGTTGCAGTTGTTGCACGACTGATCCGCCCCGAAGATCACGTTGGGCTGCTGGCTGCGGACATTGTCGGCGGCACGGCTAAGAAAGGCATAGATCGGCGCATCGGCGCGGCGATCGGTCGACCGCGCGTACGCACCAACCTTGAGCGTATTCTGATTGGCGACCTCACCGATGGTGATGGTGTGATCGACTTGTGCGGTGTTGTTGGTTTCGGCGAGATCGAAGTACAGGCGACGCGCGCCGTCGAGCGAGCTGAGCAGCGTGTACTGGCCGGTGTTGTTGCGCGCGTAGACCACGTCGGACCGGTCCGGCTCACGACGGCCCGTGTTGGCGTAGGTCGCGGCCCACGCCGTCTTGTTCCGCTCGCCCAGCTGATGTTCGCCAGCGCCGGTGACGGTGGCCACGCCGCGCTCGACGTAGCGCAGCGTCGTGCGGGCGATGCTGTCACCCAAATTTTCGTCGAAGCCGCGATCCGTGCGGGCTTCGTTGTCGGCGCTGCGGGTCATGGTGCTGTTGAGCGACAGGCGCGAGCTCTTGCCGAGGAGCTTGGACAAGTTGGCGATGCCACCCCACTGCGCGCTGCTGCGGCCCGTGGTGCCACGCAGCGACGTGAGGGGCACGACCGTGTTGTTGGCGCCCTGATTGCCGACTGCGTACTGCTCGTCGGCCCGTACTTCCTCCGAGTAGCCGTAGCTGCCGCTCAGCACATAGCCGATGCGCTGGCCCAGAATGGTGTTGCCGCCCGTGGACGCGCCGAACGACCCATTCGGGCCACCATTGCGAGGCGACGGGTTCCAGACGTTGCGCTGTTGTTGCGCCATCTGATTGAACTGGCCTTGCGACACATTGCCCAGAAAGTTGGCCTGCGAGATGGCGTTCGGGATCTGCCGATTGCTGTTCGCAAAACCGAGCAGCTCGCCGCCGGCCCGGGGGGCGAACGGCAGGGTCTGCCCGAGCACGCTGCTGTTCGCGCCGAAGCTCGTGGAGTAATTGGTCTGACGTGACGCCGGGAATTCCTTCGTCCGGATGTTCACGTTTGCACCGGCGAAGTCGCCGGGCTGGTCGGGCGTGAACGTCTTGGTGGTCGTGACGTCCTGCAGCAGGTTGGCCGGGAATAGGTCGAGCGGCACGACCTTGCGCTCGGGTTCCGGGCTCGGGATACGCGCGCCGTTCAACGACGCCGTCGTGTAGCGTTCGCTGAGTCCGCGCACCTGCAGATACTTGCCGTCCTGCACCGTCACACCACTCACGCGCTGCGCGGCCTGCGCGGCATCGCCGTCGGGGCTGCGCGCGATCTGCTCGGCGGTGATGGAGTTCACCGCGTTCGTGGCGGTCCGCTGCAGGTTCAAGGCGTCGTTGACCGTGCCTTTCTCTTTATTTGCGGTCACGCTGATGGCCGCCAGCTGCACGTCGGCAGAGGCCAGCGAGATATCCAGTTCAATCGATCCGTTCGCCGGCACGATGATGCCGGTGACCGTTTTCGGTCCGTAGCCGATGCGGCGCACTTGCAACGTGGTGGTGCCCGCCGGAACGCGAAGAATGGTGTATCGCCCATCCACGCCGGACTGGGCACCGATCGTCGTGCCGACGATCTGCACGCCAGCCGCCGTGATTCCTTGGCCGGACTTGGTGTCGATGATCCGGCCAGTGATCCGGCCCACCGGAGCCTCAGCTCCCTGTGCCGCAATGGTCGAAGCGGGGACGACGGCAACCGTCATCGCCAGCGTCAAGTGACGCGCGAAACGGGAGAGCACGTGTGCGTGGGTCCGCATGGATGATCGGGTCGGTATATATGGTGACATCAGACACGCCCACTTGGGCGCTCGAGGTTCAGTGCGGCCGGCACCCGAGGGCGTCCGGACGAAAAGAAACCTCCGTGACCCAGGTCCCGATCTCCGCACGGTTGTGCAACGGTTGTGTCACGGAGCGTCTGAGCGGGAACAGACGGAGGAGGGGGCTGGTGCGCGGTGCCCTGTCGTGATATTCTCGCCGCACAATGGCTGCCTCTGATCCCCTGCTCGAGCGTCGACGCGTCGCGTCGCCCCCGCCTACCGACCCGCAGACCCGCGCCGAGGCCCTCTCGGTCGCGGCCCGCGCCCTTCGTGCGGCTGAGCACGTGTGCGTGCTGTCCGGCGCCGGCGTGTCGGCTGAAAGCGGTATTCCAACCTTCCGCGAGGCCCAAACTGGGCTCTGGGCCCAGTATTCGCCCCAAGAGCTCGCCACCCCTGAGGCCTTCGCGGCACATCCAGGTCGAGTCTGGCAGTGGTATGCCTCTCGTCGTGCCATGGTGCGGTCGGCGCACCCCAATCCCGCTCACCAGGCGCTCGTCACGCTGGCCTCCCGGGTGGCGCACTGCACGCTCGTGACCCAGAACGTGGACGACCTACACGAACGGGCCGGGTCGCGCGAGGTGATCAGCCTACATGGCTCGCTCATGCGCGCGCGATGCAGCGCCGGATGTCCGGGTCCGATGCCGCTCACGGACGACGAGGCCGCCGAGCCACCGACGTGCCAGCGTTGTGGTGCCCTGATGCGCCCCGATGTGGTGTGGTTCGGCGAGCCGATGCCGATGGCGGAGTTCGAGGCGGCTCGGCATGCGGCGGTGGCGTGCGACGTGTTTCTCTCGGTGGGCACGTCGAACGTGGTTGAACCCGCGGCCTCGTTGCCGTGGATCTCGGCCACCCACGGCGCCACCGTGATCGTGGTGAATCCCAGTATGGACGGCCAGCGTCGGGGCCCGTCTATACTACCGATCGAGGGACCGGCCGGGGTCATGCTACCGCGGCTGATTGCCGAAGCTTTCGCCGGTCGCCGCGCTCGACGTCATGAGACGGCCGCTCCGCCGCTCCGCGAGAGCGCTGGGTCTTCGTCGGCGAGTTCGCCGACATCGGATCAGCCTCCGGATCAGCCTTCGGAGTAGCTCTCCGCCGGGTCGGGGATCGGAATCCAGGCCGAGATCGTGGTCCCGACGCCGGGCTCCGACTCGGCCTTGACCTTGCCCCCGTGGGACTCGGCCAGATGGCGCACGATGGCCAGCCCCAGCCCCGTGCCGCCGGCCTCGCGCGAGCGACCGGGGTCGGCCCGGTAAAAGCGCTCGAAGATGCGGGGGAGGTGTTCGGGACCGATGCCGCAGCCGGTGTCCCGCACCCCGATCCGCGTGCCGCCGTCATCAATCTGCGAAAAGAGCACGACCTCGCCGGCCGTGGTGTGGCGCAGTGCATTTTCTGCGAGGTTACTTAAAATCTGTCGCGCGGCCGTGGGATCGATGGACAGTTGACCGGCACCGGTGCCGATCTCGGTTCGGAGGGCCACGCCCTTTTCGGTCGCCGCCGTCTGCAACGGGGCCAGCACCTCGGCGGCGATCGACGCCACGTCGAGATCCGTCGGGTTGGGCACCCATCCTCCCGATTCGATGCGCGAGAGGTCGAGCAGATCGTCCACGATGCGTTGCATGCGACGCACGTTGCCTTCGCACATGGCCAGGAACTGGCGGCGCAGCTCTGGCGGCAGCTCCTCGTCCTGCAGCGTTTCGACGAAGCCGCCGATCACAGTGAGCGGCGTGCGCAGCTCGTGCGACACGTTGGCGACGAAATCGCGGCGGACCGCCTCGAGCCGACGGACCGGCGTGAGATCATACACGGCCAGCACGGCGCCACCGCCGGGCAGGGGCCGGGCGGTGAGCGAGAGCGTACGATCATCGACGCGGACTTCGTCGGGGATGGCTTCGGCGCCGGAGAGTACGGCTGCCAACGCCTCGCGCAGTGTGCGGTCGCGTGGCAGGAAGTCGGCGGGGAAGGGCACCGGCTCTCGTATGCGGAGCAACTGCCGAGCGGTCTCGTTGATCCGCACCACCCGCTGCCGCGCATCGACGGCGACCACGCCTTCGTTGAGCGACTCGGTGAGGGCGACCAGAAGCGCTTCTTCGCCATGCAACGCTTGAAGGCGGGCCTCGAGTTGCTCGGCGAGGCGTCGCAGGGCTTCCGCGAGATCGCCCACTTCACCGCCGGCGATCGCCCGCGAGGGGCGTTGCGTGAGGTCGCCGGCGGCCAAACCGCGGGCCACGTCGCGCAGCTCCTCGATGGGACGAGCGACCGCGGCGGCGAGCACTTGCGCCAAGGCCACGCCGACGAGCAGCGCGGCGAGGCCGGCGATGACAATATCGCGACGGACCTTGGCGAGGAATTCATCGGCCGACGCGGCGGCCGTGGGCTCCTCAGCGCGCACGCGCTCAGTGACGCGCCGCTCCACCGTGAACAGCACGATGCCGACCAGCATCGTCGCGACGACGAAGCTGTTCACGACGATGCGCTGCGCGAGTCTCATGACGCGCGCCGAACGGGGTCGATGGGTCGCTGGGGGATCACGCGCCGCGCGGCATGGCCGCACGGAAGCGATAGCCGAAGCCGCGCACGGTCTCGATCATGTCACCGGCGGCGCCGAGTTTGGTGCGTAGCCGCTGCACATGCATGTCGACCGTCCGCGTCTGGATGTCGGGCGCGGCATCCCACACCGTTTCCAGCAACAGCCCGCGCCCTTGGACGCGGCCGCGCCGCTCCACGAGCGTGAGCAGGAGCTTGAATTCAGTGGGCGTGAGGTCGACTTCCTGTCCTTCGACCTTCACCGCCATAGCGGCGCGGTCGACGTGCAGGGGCCCGATCACGAGCGTGTCGGCGTTGACGGGGGCGGTATTGCCAGTGCGGCGCAGGATGGCCCCGACGCGCAGCACGAGCTCGGCCGGGCTGAAGGGCTTCGTGAGGTAGTCGTCGGCGCCGAGGGAGAGCCCGCGAATGCGATCGGGTTCCTCGCGGCGGGCGGTCAGCATCAGGACCGCAATGTCCCGTGTACTTTCATCGGCGCGGAGCTGCTCCAGGACATCGAATCCGGAGATCCCCGGGAGCATCAGGTCGAGGACGATCAGCGACGGGCGCTCACGGCGGGCGATATCGAGCGCCTCCTGTCCGGTGGCAGCCGTCGCCACCCGGTACCCGACTTTGGCGAGATGATAGGTGACGAGCGCCACAATTTCGGGCTCGTCATCAACGACGAGGATGCGTTCAGTGGACGGCGCAGCTTGCATGCGGTGTCAGACTCAGGCCGGTTCGGCCGTTACGGGCACGGACAATGGGGTTCGCGCAGCCGCGCGCGAGACGAGCCGACGCTGGATCTTGGCGACGATCATCTCGATGGCAACAAAGTTGCTGCCGCCTCTCGGAACGATCACGTCAGCGTAGCGTTTGCTGGGTTCAACGAACTGCAGATGCATCGGCTGCACCGTGTTCAGGTACTGGTCGAGTACCGACTCGAGCGTCCGCCCGCGCACGGCCGTATCTCGGCGAATGCGACGGATGAGTCGGATGTCGGGATCGGCATCGACGAAGACCTTTACATCGCACAGTGCCCGCACATTGGCATCAGCCAGCAGCAGGATGCCGTCGATGACGACAACGTCCGCCGGCGCGATGCGTCGGGTGCGCTCGCTTCGGGAATGGGTCGCGAATTCGTAGACGGGCGAGTCCACCGCCTCGCCGCGCGACAGCGCATTGAGGTGGACGGTGAGCAACTCCACGTCGAAGGCATCGGGATGATCCCAGTTCACGTGATGCAACTGCGACAGCGTGAGGTGCCGGAAATCGCGATAGTACGCGTCCATCTCGAGAAAGGCGACCGAAGCGTCGGGCAATGCTTCGGCGACCTTGCGCGCGACCGTCGACTTCCCTGAGCCAGTGCCGCCGGCGATCCCGATGATCAGCGGTTTCATGAGCGGCTACTCCGGTTCTGACACTGCACGATGTACAACCTGTCCCGTTGTCATGTCCGGACCGCCACGACGGTGTAACAGATGCGTATCGGCGGCCGGAGCCGATACGGGCAAGTTCGCGGGGGCTGAGAGGAGGGGCAAGCGTTTGGCTGTGGGTGCCGCTAACTTCCCCTGATGGGACGATTGCCTTTGCTACTGACCGCGGCTGTGTTGACACTGGCCGTGGTGGCCCCGCTTCCTGCGCAGTCGGGACGGTTCGATCTGGTCATTGCCGCCACCACCGACGTGCACGGCCGTCTGCGCGGGTGGGACTACTACGCCAATGCTGCCGATCCGGCCCGCACGTTAGCGGGGGCGGCGACGATCGTGGATTCGGTTCGCGCGGCCAATCCGGGCCGGGTGCTGCTGGTGGAGGGGGGCGACATCCTCTCGGGCAACCCACTGTTGTACGTGGCGGCCAAGGTCGCGCCGCCCCCCGTGCATCCGGTCATCGCCGCGATGAATGTGATGCACTACGACGCGGCGGTGCTGGGAAATCATGAGTTCAACTTTGGGGTGCCGGCGTTACAGGCGGTGATTGCCAAGGCGGCGTTCCCGTTCCTGGCCGCCAACGTGCGGAATGCGCAGGGCCGCCCGTTTGTGGCACCCTATACGCTGATCGATCGACGGGGGGTGCGCATCGCGATCATCGGCGGGACGACGCCGGGCTCGATGCTCTGGGACCGCGACTATCTACGCGAGGCCGGTCTCACCGTCACCGACATCGTGAGCTCAGTGCGGACGGCGGTGACCGAGGTGCGCCGGCAGAAGGCGGACGTGGTGATCGTGTTGTTGCACTCGGGACTGGACGGCGCGGCCACCTATGACACGGTGGCGACCGGATTGCCGTCGGAGAATGTGGCGGCGCGCGTGCCCCGCGAAATCGACGGCATCAATCTGGTC
The DNA here is from genome assembly GCA_903894655.1 of uncultured Gemmatimonadota bacterium. Taxonomy (GTDB): domain Bacteria; phylum Gemmatimonadota; class Gemmatimonadetes; order Gemmatimonadales; family Gemmatimonadaceae; genus Gemmatimonas. The sequence goes on along the minus strand of CAITQY010000568.1, from coordinate 1,054 downwards.
GTGTTCGGCCATTCGCACGCCGAGTTGGTGGACTCGACGATCAATGGGGCCTTGCTCGTGCAGCCGCGCAACTGGGCGGCGTCGGTGGCGTTGGCGACGTTGACGCTGGAGAAGTCGAAGGGGAAGTGGTCGGTGGTGAAGCACCGCGGCCAGTCGGTGAAAGTGGCGGGCCACGTGGAGTCGCCGGCTGTGCTCGCGGCGTCGGCGGCAACGCACAAGGCCACGGTGACGTGGGTGACGACACCGGTGGGTCGTACCGCCGTCACGTGGCGGGCCGACAGTGCCCGGGTGGTGGATGCCCCGGTCACCGATTTGATCAACGACGTGATGCGTCGCGCGTCGGGGGCGGAGCTCTCGGCCACCGCCGCATTTTCCCTCGACGCCACGCTCGATACGGGCGCCGTGACGCAGGCGTCGCTTTCGAAACTGTATCCGTATGAGAACACGCTGCGCGCGGTGCGCCTGACGGGCGCCCAGCTGCGCGCGTTTCTCGAACAATCGGCCCTGTATTACCGCACGCTGGCGCCCGATGGTTCCGCCCCGGCCGGCGGTCTGGTCGACCCCAAGATTCCCGGCTTCAACTTCGATGTGGTGATGGGGGTGGAGTACGTCATCGATGTGTCGAAGCCGGCCGGTGCGCGCATCACGACGCTCACGCGAAACGGTCGTGCGGTGCAGCCGACCGATTCTTTCACGATGGCGCTCAACAACTATCGGCAGAGTGGCGGTGGCGGCTACGCGATGCTGGCCAATGCGCCGGTCGTGTTTGAGAAGGACGTCGATATACGCTCGCTCATCATTGACGACGTGGCCAAGGCGGGGACGCTCGATCCGGCGACGTACGCCACGGTGAACTGGCGTCTGGAGCCGGCGGCGGCGCGCGCGATCGCGTATCGCGAGCAGAATCGCGGCCGGGCCGCGGAAGCGGCTGGTGGTGCACCGGTGGCCGCCGCGCCGGCGGCGGCTGCGGTCACGTCGCCGGGGCGGACACTCCGCGTGATCAGCATGAGTGATTTCCACGGCGCGCTGTCGAACCGGCCCGACGAGCGTGGCC
>CAITQY010000567.1 GCA_903894655.1 uncultured Gemmatimonadota bacterium | reverse complement strand
GGTGTCATCCGCGGCAACGCCGAGCTCGCGAAGAGCGCGCTGCGAAAGGGGCGCAGCAACGAAGAGCACCTGGGCGCGATTCTCGATGCCAGCGATCGCGCGCGCGACGTGGTGCGGCAGATTCTTACCTTCAGTCGTCGCTCCACGCCCGCCCGCGAGTACGTGAACCTGTCGCGGCTCGTGCTCGACTTGCAGCCGCTGTTGCGCCGCATGATTCCGCGCACGGTCAGTCTCGTGATCGAGGGCGCCGAACAGTCGCTGTTAATGATGGGTGACCCCACGCAGTTGCAGCAGCTGTTGCTCAACCTGGTGTCGAATGCCGAGTACGCGATGCGCGACAAGACCGATGGCGTACTCACGATCACGCTGTCGTCACGCCTCGTGCCGGATTCGGCATCGGAACCGCACGGCGCGGTGGTGGTGCTGCAAGTCCGGGACACGGGCGACGGGATGTCGGTTGACGTGCGTAACCGGATTTTCGAGCCATTCTTCACCACCAAGCCCACCGGCGAAGGCACGGGCCTTGGCATGGCCGTGCTGCACGGTATCGTGGTCTCTCACCTGGGTCGTGCCGACGTGACCAGCGAGATCGGACAGGGCACCACCTTCGAGCTGCTCTTTCCGCGAGCGGTGATTGAAGGCTTGTGGGATGAAGAGCTCGACCAAGACACGATGATCACGGAATTCCAAGCCGAAGAAGACTTGTCGACCGCCGAGTACGGGAGTGCCATGGACCATGATGACAACGACGTGCTCGAGCAGAGTCCGTACGCCGGGGCGTGTCTGGTGGTGGTGGACGACGAGCCAGGCGTCGCGCGCGTGGTGGAGCGTGCCCTGCAGCACTATGGACACGTGGTCCACGTGTTCTTGCAGCCGGAGGCCGCGCTGACGTTCATTCAACAGCAGCCGTCGGCGGTGGACTTGCTACTCACCGATCAGACGATGCCCGGCATGACGGGCGACATGCTGGCCGAGGCAGTGCACACGCTGCGGCCAGACATGCCGGTGCTGATTCTCACGGGCTTCAGTCATCGACTCACGCCCGAGCGGATCGCCGCCGCGCGGGCGCATGCGGTGCTGCTGAAGCCGGTGGCGCTCGAGGACCTACGGAAGGCGGTCGACGAGGCGCTGACGAGCGCCCGTAGTTAGTTCAGCGGGCGCCACCGAAACGGACGGGCAGCCAGTAACTCACCTTGACCGCGAGGAAGTTGTCGCCGCCGGCACGCGTGGTGCGGAACAGGTCGCCTGCACGGGCCGGGTCGCCGAACGCCTCGGCCGTACGGCGGTTCTGCTGCCACACCAGGAAGAACGTGCTGCCCGGTATCCACTCCCACCGCATCACCATGTTGGACCGGAACGACAGGATGTTGAAGTCGCGGTTGCTGATCGTGAAGGTCGATGTGCCGTCGATAACGGTGCGCGTGCCCACGGAATCGGTGGTCACGGTGGTGCCGTCGGTCCCATACTCGCGCAGCAGTCGACTGCGCGGGGCGCTCAGTTCACCGAAGTTCGAGTAGCGCCCGCTGGCCACGAACGGTTCGGCGTAGGCCTCGAGCGACAGATTCGGTGAGAACGCATAGTTGGCGCGGAGCTTCGTGGAGATCGTGGTGCGATCGATGAACGCGAACACGTAGCGGCTGCCGTACGTGCGCGTCCCGCCCTCGATGCGCGTCACGTACTGCCGCGGTTCGGTGCCCGACTGCAGCGTGGGTTCCACCGACACCGACACGCGTGGCGACGGCCGCAGCGTGACTTGTCCCGACACATTGCGGCGCCACGCGCCAAATTCGTCGACGCCATAGCCGCCGTTCAGGCGCCAGCCGGTTTTGGCGCCGAACGGATTATTCACGCGGAACTCCTGCCGGAACTCACGGGGGAGCCCCATGTACGGCCCGCCTCGCGTGATGGCGTCGTCCACGGTGGGCAAGTTGATCGTGGAGCGCACGTTGAGATTCCAGAAATTCCGCAGCGTGGCACTGCTGTTCTGCGCCCACGTGTTCAGCTGGTGCGTGCCCTCGAAGTTCCACGCGCCGCGCGTTTCGAATCCGAGCCGCCAGTTCTGCAGGAACCGGCCGGGGGTGGTTTCACGAATCTGCAGGTCGGCGTTGTACTCGATGTCATCCGTGGATTGCAGGCGGCCGAGGTCGTTTAATTCGAAGCCCGGCGATTCGAGCTTCACCTCGGCGCCCCACAAGATGTGCCGGCCCGCGTCCTTGTCGGCACGGAGTTGCGCCGAGTACCCCGACAGGGAGGTCTTGAGCGGGTCGTAGATGGTCTCTCGGCGATCGGGACGTTGGAACAGTCGCGAGTTGGCCACCTGCAGCCGACGGAT
>CAITQY010000566.1 GCA_903894655.1 uncultured Gemmatimonadota bacterium | reverse complement strand
CGACGCCGACGGCGTCGTGGATACGACGCTCCGTTGGCCCGATGAGTTTTCCCGGCACAAGGCGCTCGATTGTGTCGGTGATCTCGTTCTCGCTGGTGCGCGCGTCCGCGCGCACATCGTCGCTCACAAACCGAGTCACCGGGGCACGGTCGCTCTGGTTCGCGCCCTCGTGCAACACGCTGTCCGGGAGCCCGCTGTGTATTCCATCGAAGATATCATGCAGGTGCTGCCGCACCGCTATCCGTTCCTGCTCGTCGATCGCATTCTCGAGATCGAGGAAGGGAAGCGGATTGTGGGGCTCAAGAACGTCTCGATCAACGAGCCGTTCTTTCAGGGTCATTTCCCCGGGCATCCGATCATGCCCGGTGTGCTGATCATCGAATCGATGGCGCAAGTGGGCGGTATGCTGCTCATGCGCTCCATCGCCGATCCGTCGAGCAAGGTCGTGTACTTCTTGTCGCTGGATAACGTCAAGTTCCGCCGACCGGTGAAGCCTGGTGATCAGCTGCGAATCGAGATGGAAGTACAGCAGATTCGCGGCATGATGTGCAAGATGCGCGGCGTGGCCACGGTGGATGGCCAGGTGGTCACGGAGGCAGACATGGCGGCGATGGTTCGCGATCGATGACGGCGCGAATCCATCCGACGGCATTGATCGATGCATCGGCGCAGCTCGGCGAGCAGGTCGAGGTGGGACCGTGGGTGATCATCGGCCCGCAGTGCACCATCGGCAACGGCACGCAGATCGCTGCGCGCGCCACCTTGGAGCGCAATGTACGGCTCGGTGAGCGGGTGCAGATTGGCATCGGGGCGATCCTCGGCGGCGATCCGCAGGATCTGAAGTATCGAGGTGAAGAGACGTGGGTTGATATCGGCGATGAGACCGCCGTCCGCGAGTATGCGACGATCAATCGTGGCACCGCGCACTCGATCACGACCAGCGTTGGCCGCAATTGTTTCTTGATGAGCTACGTGCATCTCGCGCACGACTGTCACATCGGCGACAACGTGATCATTTCGAACGGGACGCAGTTGGCCGGCCATGTGACGGTTGAAGAGAAGGCGATAATTTCCGGCTTGTGCGCTGTGCATCAATTTTCGCGCATCGGCCGGCATTCGTTCATCGGCGGATGCTCGCGCGTAGCGCAGGATGTTCCTCCCTTCGTTCGGGCCGTTGGCAATCCGATCAAGTTGTTCGGCCTGAATTCGGTTGGATTGCGTCGAACGGGGTTCGAGGAAGACGTGGTGCGTGAACTCAAGCGCGCGTACCAATTGTGCTTCCGTTCTGACCTCAATCTCGGCCAAGGCGTGGAAAAAGCGCGTGCCGAGCTGACGATGCTTCCCGAAGTACAGCACTTTCTCGACTTCATCGAAGCGAGCCAGCGGGGCGTCGGATTCTGAGAACCACGACCATGGCCCAGGAGTCGCGCGCCTTCTCGAGGAGCGATGCGCCGCGCGTGGGCGTCGTCGGTGCTGGTGGCTTGGGCGTGCACCACGTGCGTATTCTTCGCGATCTGTGTGGCGATCGATTCGCCGGGTTTGTTGATGAGAATCCCGGCCGCGCGGCCGAAGTGGCGACGCAGCACGGTGTCCGCGTGTATGCCTCGTTGTCGTCGATGCTCGACGACGTTGACGCGGTCTCGATCGTCGTGCCGACCACCGCGCATCATGCCGTGGCGTCGGCTGCCCTCGATCGTGGCAAGCACGTGTTCGTAGAGAAGCCGTTCACCGTCACCCTGGCGGAAGCGGATGATCTTCTGGCGCGCGCGCGCGCGGCCGGCGTGTTGCTGCAGGTCGGCCATGTTGAGCGGTTCAATCGGGCGGTGCGCGCAGCGATGCCCTTTGTCGACGGGCCGCGATTTATCGAGAGCGACCGCCTCGCACCGTTCAATCCGCGCGGCTCCGATGTGGCCGTCGTGCTCGACCTCATGATCCACGATCTCGACCTCGTGCATACGCTGGTGGGGCTTCGCGTGTCCGACGTACAGGCCATGGGGATGCCGGTACTCACGCCGCAGATCGACATCGCCAACGCGCGATTGACTTTTGCCAACGGGGCTGTGGCGAACATCACGGCCAGTCGCGTCTCGCGTGAACGGCTGCGCAAGCTTCGCATCTTCCAACGCAGCGGCTACATCTCGCTCGATCTGGCGGCGGGCACGGGCGAATTCTTCCGTCTGCGTGGTGACTTTGATCCGATGCTGCTGGCGCGCGCGCCGCGCGCACTCGAGGAGTTCGTGGAGCGGGTGCCGCTCGAGGCGCCGGATGGGGAGCCGCTGGTGCTTGAGCTCTCGCAGTTCCTTGGCGCGATTGCGGGCCGCAACCCGGTGGCGGTGACGGGCGAGGAGGGTCGCGAGGCGCTCGAGGCGGCGCTGCGTATCGTGACGGCGATCGAAGTGGCGCAGCAGGTCATGCGAGCCTCCGACGAGTCGGCACGTGCGTGAGATTCTGTTCGTCGTCGGCGAGGCGTCCGGCGATTTGCATGCGGGGAAAGTGGCTGAGGCGCTTCGCGCCTTGGCTCCGGACCTCGCGATGGTTGGCATCGGGGGCGGGCACATGCGGACCGCCGGTGTGGAGATCATCGAGGATGTCGAGCATCTCGCGGTGATGGGGTTCGCGGAAGTAGTGAGGCACATCCCGAAGCACTATGCGCTCCTCGGGCGACTGCGCGAGCGTATTCAGAGTGGCCGGGTGGCGCTGGTGGTGCTCCTCGACTATCCCGGGTTCAATCTCAAGGTGGCCGCCGTCGCGAAGGCAGCGGGCGTGCCGGTGTTGTATTACATCACGCCGCAGGTGTGGGCGTGGGGGGCCGGACGACTACCCACACTCGCGCGTGTGGTGACCAAGGCCGCGTCGATCCTGCCGTTCGAAGAAGGGTTGCTGCGACGACATGGGGTGGATGCCACGTTCGTCGGACACCCGCTGCTCGATCGTGCGCAGTCCTTGCCCACACCAGCGGCCGCGCGCGCCGCTCTGGGACTGCCGGCCGATGGACCGATCCTCGCGGTCTTTCCCGGGAGCCGCCGCGCCGAGTTGGCGCGGCATCTCAAGCCATTCATCCAAACGGCATCGCTGTTGCAAGCGCGGATTCCCGGACTACATGTCGTCGTCAGCGTCGCACCGACGGTGCAGATCAGTGCCGCTGATTGTCCGTTCCCGCTCGTGCACGGCGCCTCATTCAACGTGTTGCGTGCGGCGACCGCCGGACTCTTGAAGAGCGGAACCACGACGCTCGAAGCTGCTGTGGCGGGACTTCCGCATGTCATCGGCTATCGCACGAGTGCGATCACGTATGCGATCGCGCGTCGCGTGGTGAAGATTCCGCACATCGGGCTGGTGAATGTGGTCGCGCACCGCGAGGTGTCGCGGGAGTTCGTGCAGGATGCATTTCAGCCCAGCCGCGTAGCCGATGCGCTCATGCCGCTTCTCGACCAGCACAGCGCTGAGCGCGCGCTCGCCGAGGCGGGACTGAGCGAAGTGTGCGGGATGCTCGGCACACCGGGGGCGTCGGTGCGCGTGGCGACGATGATCTGCGACCTGGTCGCGGCGAAAACGGCGTGACCTCACCGGCTTCGCTCGACTGGCGTACGCGCGTGGCCATAAGGCTCGGCACCTTATTGATCCGCGCGCTCGGCGCCACGTGGCGCGTGCAGGTGCATGGCCGACAGGCGCTGCTCGCCCGTGACCCCGAGGCATCGCGCGTCGTGCTCACTCTTTGGCATGGGCAGTTGCTCCCGCTGCTGTGGGCGCATCGTCAGCCGACGGCCGCCATGATTAGCGAGCACAAAGATGGGGATATCCTTGCGCGTGTTGTTGAGACGTTCGGATTCTTCAGCGTTCGTGGATCCTCGTCACGCGGAGCCACGCGGGTGCTGCTCGAGGCCGTTCAGGTGCTCAAACGAGGCGCCGACATTGCGCTCACCCCCGATGGCCCGCGTGGACCGCGCTACAGCTTCGCGCCCGGCGCACTCGTGCTTGCCCACCGGGCAAGTGCGCCGGTCGTCTCGCTCGTGGCGCACGTGGATCGGAAGTGGCAGTTGCGTAGCTGGGATGGGTTCGAGATTCCAAAGCCGTTCGCTCGGGTCACGATCGAGTACGGCGAGCCGGTGATGCTGGACGATCCCGATGTCCGGAGCGCAGCTGCGCGCACGGATGAGTTTGCGCAGCGGATGCAGCAGGCGCTCGCGCGCGTTGAAGCTCTCGCAGGTGAGCGGGCGCGCGTGTGAGGGCGCTCGTGTCGTACGTGTGGCGTTCGTCGGCTGCCGGCGCGCGCGTCGCCCGCATGTCGCTCGCGCCGTTCAGCTGGCTGTTTGGTGCGATCGTGGCGCGTCGAAACGCCGGCTTTGACAGGCGCGCGCGACACGGAGAACTCGCGGTGGCGGCCCTTCCCGCGTTATCGGTCGGAAACTTGACGGTGGGCGGCACGGGGAAGACGCCCGTGGCGTCATGGTTCGTGTCGCGTCTGCGTGATGGTGGTGCGTCGCCGGCGCTGGTCTTGCGCGGCTACGGGGACGACGAATGGCGGGTACATGGACTGCTCACGCCTGGCGTCCCGGTCGTGGTGGCACCCGTGCGTGCGGTTGGACTTGTAACGGCGCGAAGTAAACAGTGCGACTGCGCGGTCCTCGATGACGCGTTTCAGCATCGCCAGGTCGCGCGGACGGAGGATGTCGTCCTGGTGAGCGCCGACGCCTGGCGGGAGCCGCTTCGACTGCTGCCGTCCGGGCCGTATCGGGAGCCTCTCGGAAGCCTGAACCGAGCCTCGGTCGCGGTGATCACCGTCAAGGCGGCGAGCGCCGAGACCGTGCAGGCGGTCCGGGCGGCGATACGGCGGGCGGCTCCGGCCGTGCCGATCGCGCAGTTGCGATTGGCGCCTGGCGGCGTCCGGCTGGCCGCGACCATCGCCGGCAGCGCCCCCTCGGTCCCGCGCGAACTCCAGCACGACATGGAATGGCTTCGCGGACGGGAGATGCTGCTCGTCAGCGCCATTGCTGATCCCGATGCGTTCGGTCGGCAGATGGAGGCGGCAGGGGCGGTTGTCCGGCATCACGCGGTGTTCCCGGACCATCACGCGTTCGTGGCTGGGGATGTCTCGGACATCGTGGCGCGGGCCGGTCCGTCGGTAGTTGTGGTTTGCACGCTCAAAGATGCCGTCAAACTGGTACCGCTTTGGCCTCGCGCCGGAGCCGCTCTTTGGTATGTTTCCCAGACTGTGGTGGTCGAGCAAGGCGCCGAGATACTGGAGCAGGTTGTGGCTCGGGTATTGGCGGCGCGCAGGGCCACCACTCCCACCGCCGGCTGAGTCCGGCCTCAAATACCTGGCGAAATGGCTATCGACCTCCTCCGCCTTCCGACGGACAGTATCGTCCGCCCGGACAAGGACAGGTTCCTCAACGAAGAGAATCCGTTCGAAGCGATGATGTCTCGCTTCGACCGCGCCGCCGAGCTGCTCGATCTCGAGCCCGGCATCTACAAGATT
>CAITQY010000565.1 GCA_903894655.1 uncultured Gemmatimonadota bacterium | reverse complement strand
GTCGGTGCTGATCTGCACCGTGTCGTTGCTGCTCTTCTCCACGATGTAGAGATTGTGCATGCGGGCGAACACGAACGCTGAGCTGTCCTTGTTGTAGTTGCGGAACTCGCCGCGGGCACCGCCGCCGCCCTGTCCACCACCACCGCCCTGCGTGTTGCTCTCTTCGTCGACCGGCGGGGGCGCGTTACGCACCACGCGGCCATTCGACTTCAGCGTTTCCGTGGCCAGCGTCCACTCGTAGCGCACGGTATCCACGGTGAAGCGGAACGCCTTGTGGCTCTTGAGGAACGTGATGCTCTGGAAGGGCAGGTTGGTGGCGTCGTACGGCTTCTTGCTGAGCATCGTGAGCTGCTCGGCGAGCTTGGCCGGATCGAAGAGCAGGCGCTTGGTGCCACCAGTGGGCGACGGCACGAACAGCATGAACCGATTGCCGTTCCGATCCCTCCAGTTGTAGTACATCGAGTCCGTCTTCCCGAGGAAGCGGGGCTGCACGGCCTGCGTGTAGGTGATGGCGCGGAGCGCGGCGGTGCTGAAGCGATTGGCGAGCGTCCAGTTGCCCTTGTTGGGACGACTTTCGTCGGCCTGGGTTGCCTGGGGGCCAAGCTGCGCCTGCGCGATGCCCGCGCTGGCGGCGCTGCTGGCGGCCAGCAGCACGAGCATACCGGTAAATCGTCCGAAACGGCGCACGTCGTGAACCATGTCCTGCTTCCTCCGGAGGGCGAGAATGGCAGTGCCACGAATCGGACCGCCAACGAGAGATTTACTCTCCGGAAGCGATCGCCGTTGAGTCCGCCGCCGGAAAATCGTGGAAGGCGGGCGCTGGGGCTGGGACGACTGCCGGGATCGCCGGCGGTCTGGCGCTCATGGCGCTCCTCGCGTCAGGTGTTAGGATAGGCGCATGACAAGGCCATGGACCCAGCGTTGGCTGGCGTTGACACCGAACACGACGCCGCCGCGGACACATTCCCTGATGCAATCGCTGACGATGCTGGCCGTGCTCGGCGCCTGCGCCTCGGCGCCGCCGCGCCCGCCCGTGTTGGCGGCCGGCGCCGGCGTGGTGGTCACCGGCTCCCCGGCGCTGGCCGTGGCGCTGGCCACCGCGGACAGCGCTGCGCGCGCCTTCGCCCCCGCCGACGTCGACTTCATGCAGGGGATGATTCCGCACCACGCGCAGGCGGTGATCATGGGGGGATGGGCCGCGACGCACGGTGCGCGCGCGGACGTGCAGCGACTCTGCCTTCGCATCGTCGCGGCGCAGAGCGATGAGATCGGCATGATGCGACGCTGGCTTCGCGAGCGGCAACAGGACGTCCCCGATTCCACCGCCACGCGCCACGTTATGCAAATGGCCGGTATGGTGCACGAGATGATGATGCCCGGCATGCTGAACGACGACGAGATGGCGCAGCTCGACAAGGCGCGCGGCTCGGCGTTTGACCGGCTCTTCCTCAACGGTATGATCCGGCACCATCAGGGCGCCATCGCGATGGTCGAGACGTTGCTGCGTAATGGCAACGCCGGACACGACGAGTCCGTCTTTCGTTTTGCCAACGACGTCGTGTCGGATCAGTCGGCCGAGATCGTCGTGATGTACCGCCTGTTGGAAACTGTACCCTCACCATAACCGGATCGGACCATGCGCCGTACTGCTGTCGTAGTGGGTTCGCTGACCCTGATCGCCGTGGCCTGTTCACGCGCGACACAGCCCGCCGTCGGTGGACCGCCAACACCGGCGGAGGGGACGACGATCACGGGTGATGTTTCACTCGCGAAGTCGCCGCCCATGAAGTATCCAGAAAGCGCCAAGGCGCCCAACCCAGATCCGCGCATCGGCCTCAAGCCAGGAGAGGCGGCTGCGGACGCCGGTGAGGCGTCATTCAACATGAAACTGATCTCCAACTCGCCAGCGCCCGCCGGATTCACAGGGCGCGGCGCGACGGGATCGGACCTCGCATTCAGCGGCAACTACATCATTCAAGGCAATTACCGCGGCATCATTATCTGGGACGGCACCAACCCGCGCGCGCCCAAGCTCGTGTCGTCGTATCTGTGCCCCACCAGTCAGGGCGACCCTACGGTGTACGGCAATCTCCTGTTCGTCTCTGGCGAGGGGCTCGGTGCGCGCAACGACTGCGGCTCAACGCCGATCACCGATACGGTCAGCCTCGAGCGCTTTCGTGGTGTGCGCATCTACGACATCGCCGACAAGGCCAAGCCGCGCCTGATCACCAACGTGCAGACGTGCCGCGGCTCGCACACCAACTCCCTGGTGCAGGATCCGAACGACAAGAACAACATTTTCATTTACGTGAGCGGATACTCATCCGTTCGCTCACCGAAGGAATTGGCGGGATGTCAGGACGCGCCGGCCGGTGACTCGGCCAGCGCGCGCTTCCGTATTGAAGTCATCAAGGTGCCGCTCAAGAATCCGGAGCGCGCCGCGGTGGTGAACTCGCCGCATCTCCTGGCGGATCTTGCGGGTCGTACCGTGCATGCGCCGCCACCGACTGACACGGGGGCTCGTGGTGGCCGTGGTGGTGCGGGTGCGGCAGGTGCTGGAGCAGGTGGTGCGGCAGGTGGTGGAGCAGGTCGCCCCGCTGGTCCTCCGCCCGCCGCCCGCGGTGGTGGTGTGGGCCAGAGTGGTTGCCACGACATCACCGCGTATCCGGGCTCCGGGTATGCCGGTGGCGCGTGCGCGGGGTACGGATTGCTCTTCGATGTGCGCGATCCGAAGAACCCCAAGCGGCTCAAGTCGGTCGCCGATTCCAACATGTCCTTCTGGCACTCGGCCACCTTCACCAATGACGGCACGAAGCTGCTCTTCTCGGACGAGTGGGGCGGTGGCGGTGCGGCGCGCTGCCGCGCGACGGACAAGCTCGAGTGGGGCGGCAACGCGATCTTCACCGTCGAGCAGGGTGAACTCAAGTTCCAGAGCTACTACAAAATGCCTGCTCCGCAGACGACGGAAGAGATCTGCACGGCGCACAACGGGTCGCTGATTCCCGTGCCGGGGCGCGACATCATGGTGCAGGCCTTCTACATGGGCGGCGCGACGATCTTCGACTTCACCGACGCGGCGCATCCCATCGAGATCGGCTTCTTCGATCGTGGCCCCGGTGGCGGCTACTGGAGCACGTACTGGTACAACGGCGCGATCGTGTCGTCCGACGAGCAGCGCGGCCTCGACGTGCACGAGTTGACCCCGAGCGGTTACTTGTCGCAAAACGAGATCGATGCCGCCAAGACCGTGCGCTACGAGCAGTTCAACGCACAGGAGCAGCCGCATACGGTGTGGCCACCCAGCTTCCCGCTGGCGCGCGCGTATCTCGATCAGCTCGCGCGCAACAATGGCCTCAACGCCAATCGCATCGACGAGATCCGGCGTGGATTGACCGCGGCGGAGACGGGCGGATGTGGTAATCGCAACACGGCGCTGGCGGCGTTGGTGCCGCAGATTCAGGCCGAGCTCACGGGGGCCGCAGACAAGGGGCGTGTGGAACTCGTCGCCAAGGCGATCGCCGCGCTGTCCAAGACGACCTGCGTGCCCGCGTCGATTTCGTAAGCCGATCGGTACACGGTGTGTTGCAGAAAGGCCGGGTTCCGATGCATCGGGGCCCGGCCTTTTCGTGCTGATCTGTCACGTGGTGCGTTGGTGTCCCCGACGGCGTCGCTCAAGCACTCACGTGCATCCGGGCATCCTGAACGCGCCAATACGCGACGAATACGCCGTCGCCTCCTTCCGGAGATAGTCTCCCACGTACCAGATCGTGCAATCATCCACCGGATCGACAGCAGTCTGCGTATAGTCTTCCCAGCGAAGGGTGGATTGTTGCGACGCTTCACCGTTCACCAGCACTCGTTCACGCAGCGTGAGTTGGCCGAGCGGGTCGGACGGGAGCCGTCCGGCAAAGCGCTGTCCAGCGAAGTTTGGGGTCCCGCCAAATGAATAACCGATGCCGATGTTGCCGCGCGCATCCATGGCCGGGCTGGCCATCCAGCGAAAAAAGCTGTCGGGTGCGTAGGTGCCCTGCTGATGCAGCCGCAGTGTCCGCGATGGATCGCGCGCATCGAGCCGCAGTTCATACCAGCGCACCCCGCCGCCGCCCGCTTGGGAATTCACCGAGTGCACTGCCACGATCGACTCGCGGTTACCGATGCGCCGATACACCACGCGTGCCATCAGCTTATCGCCTTGGGCATCGAGCTTGCGCTCGACACCCGGTTGCGGCACGCAATTGGTGAGCTGTCCGTCGCAGAGATAGTGATACGGCGCGACGGGAATCTTTACGGGACCAGCCAGTGTCGTCTTGGTCGGGTCGGTCCAGTCCACGTGATACGACCACGCATAGATGCCGTCGTCGCCCATGATCTTATTGAGCTGCGAGCCACCGGCGGCGAGCATGATGTTTGGTGCGCCCGCCGGTGGCCGCTGTTGTCCATCGAGGTCCACGTTGTTGAGAAAGTTCACGCCATCCACCACCACGCACTGCTCGGTGGCGCTTTCACCAGTGAGCATGCGCGCGCGATCCACCACGCACGCGTGCTTCTCGATCACGTCGTCGCCCGTGCTGGTGGGCACGTAGTAGCCATCAGGCCACACGGCCGGCCGTGGATAGTCAGGGAAGAGCGGCCGCACGAACTCGTAGCGATAGTACGGGCCAAACGGATCGGGGCCGGTGCTGATCGCGTAGCACATCGCGTAGGACCCGCTGTCCGGTGGGGTGGCCGGAGGCGGCGTCGCCGCTGGTGCAGCGGCGGGCCGTGTGGCCGCCGCAACGGGTGCCGCAACGGGTGCCGCAACGGGTGCCGCAACGGGTGCCGCAACCGCCGGCGGCTCATACAGCCGCACCGCCGCACCCGGCTGCCCTTCCTTACCGATCATGCTCAACGACGCCGGCTCACCACCACGAGGCGCGCGCGGTTCATTCGGCCGACGCGGTCCGCGCGTGAAGATCGGCATCACGATCAGCCACCGCTCGGCCAACTGGTCGTAGCGCACCACGGCATCGCCGCTGTTGCGGAACTCGCACGCGCCACCAAAGCCGCGGAACACGTTGTTGGTGGGCACCGGGCCATACAACACCCGACCGGTGCTATCAAACAGCGCACCGCGCTTGGTGAAGATGGCCATGCGACTGTTGACGGTCTGCACGATGTGGTCGCGCCCCACGGCCAGACTGTTGTCCGACGGATTCCGCAGCGTCGCCGTACCGTGCGGTCCGGCAAACCCGGCTCCCAACCCGTCGAACGCGGTGACGAGTCGCGCGGGCGCACGGCGTCCCTGCGATGTTTGCTCGATACTCGCGGCGGCGACAACCATCGCAACACCACACACACCAATTAGAAAAGAGCGCATGGCGCGAATGTAGCGTTCCCCCGAGGGGCCTCGCCACCCGGACACGTCCGCCACCCGTTCTGCCGGTGAGGACCCGCCGGTGAGGACCCGCCGGTGAGGAACCGCCGCGACACCAGCGGTGGCGTCGCCCTCGCGCGCGGGCTGCCGCGTGAGAGGGCTGGGGCGAATGCGGATTTATGGCGCGGCGCGTTCCCGATAGCGGGTGGTAAAGACCGGCTGGATCCAGGCGGTGGCGCCGCTGGAATCGACCACGCGGGCGCGCACGTACGTCTCGGTGCCACGGAGGCGATAGGACGGCGTGAGCGAATGGTCGGTGGCGAGGAGCTTGCCGTTGGCGCCGACGAATTGCGTGGTGTACTTGAAGTCACCGGTCCGCGTAATCGTGAGCGAGACGGCGGTTGGTGTTACGGCGATCTCGGCGACCACCGGGCCCGTGCTGGCATAAAAGTGGCCCTCGTCGAGCGCGGTGACGATCTCCCGCGCGTCGCGCGAGCGCGCCCGCACTACGACCCACCCGCGGCCCGGGTTGGCGCGCGCCTTGGCGAACTCGCCCTGGAAGTGATGCGCGTCGTCCACGGCGATGCCGTAGATCTTCTTGCCGCGCGTAAGGAGCGCGTCCCAAGCGTCTTCCATGCCCGGCCAGTCGCCGCCGCCGACGTTGTGCACGGTGGGATGCCCGTTGAAGATCTCGAGCAGCCGGTCGTTCTTCACGCGAAAGAGCGTGGCCGTGTCGATGCTCCAGAGAAAATTCGGATGATTGATGTGCGGCACGGCGCGTTCGGCGCGAATGGCGTCGACCGTCTTCTGGACGGTGCCCAGCAGCGTGCTTTCGCGCGGCGCGGCGATGACGCGGGTGATGCCCAACGCGTTCACGTGGACCGCCGCCTTCTGAAAGCCGGTCGTGACCTCTTCGCCCGGAATCAACAGAAACGTCGAGTCCATCAACGACGCCAGCGTGGCCGGATCGGTGAAGACGTTGTGATCGGAGAGCACCAGAAAATCGTACTTCCGGCTCTTGTACCAGCGCGCGACCTCTTGGGGCCCAGTGTCGCCGTCGGAGTTGGTGGTGTGGGTGTGCGTGTTGCCTTTGAGCCAGCGGGCGCCCGGCACGGTGTCGGGTACCAGGAAGCGCGCGGGCTGGGCGCCGAGTGTGGTGGCCAGTCCGGACAGCACGAGGGCCAACGCGATCGCGCGCGGTAGAGGAAAGGGAATCATGAAATCAAAAGTGCCACGCAGGTCGCGCGCCCGCGCGGCGGTTACGGGTTCGTGACAACGACGCGGGGGAGCCGGTGACGCTGCTGTCGCTTGTTTACCAAAACTTTGTCCAATTCCCTCTTCGAGCCCACCTCCATGTCCGTTCTGCATCGTATCCGTCGCGTCCTTGCGCCGCTGATGGTCACACTCGGCGTTGCTGCCTGCACCGATGCCAGTGACCCGCCGCAGCTGACGCAGCTGACGCTGTCGGTTCCCTCTACGACGGTGGTGACCGGGCAAACGGTCGCGGTGACGCCGTTGCCGATCGATCAGTTCGGTGTCAGCATGCCTCCGGCGACCATCGAATGGCGTTCGACGGCCACGTCGATCGCAACAGTCTCGGCGAGCGGGATGCTGACCGGCGTGGCCCCCGGAACGGTCTCGATCGTCGCGACGTCGGGTGGACTCACCAGTCAGCTGCCGATCACGGTGGTGGGCGCGACGCTGACGTCGCTCACCGTGACGATCCCCTCGCTCACGCTGACGCAGGGACAAACGGCGGCCGCCACGGCGAACGGACTCGATCAACTCAGTCGCCCGCTGGCGAGCGGTCGGGTAACGTGGGCGAGTTCATCGCCTACCGTTGCCACCGTGGACAGCCTCGGTAGTGTGCGCGCCATCGCGCCTGGCACGTCGACGCTGACGGCGTCGGTTGGCACCATCGCTGCGCAGCGCACCATCACGGTGACGGCACCGCCGGCGCTTCGCATCAGCGAAGTTGAATCGAACGGGGGCACGCCCGGCGATTGGACGGAGCTCTACAATCCTACGGCCGCCGCGGTCGACATTTCTGGTTGGAGCTTCAAGGACAACGACAACACGCGGACCTTCGCCTTTCCGACCGGTACTGTGATTCCGGCTGGCGGGTACTACGTCGTGGAGGAAGCGGCCTTCGGTTTCGGGCTGGGCGCGGCGGACGAAGCACGGCTGTTCACCCCGTTCGGGGTGTTGGTGGACAGCTACGCATGGACCGCGCACGCCGCCACGACGTACGGTCGCTGCCCGACGCCAACGGGTGTGTTCGTCACCACGGCGGAGTCCACCAAGGGCGCCGCGAACGACTGCCGCGTGCTGGTAGTCGTGAATGAAGTCGAGTCGAATGGTGGCGTGCCGGGCGATTGGATCGAGTTGTACAACCGCGGGACGACCGTCGTGAATCTTTCGGGGTTCGTGGTGAAGGACAACGACGACACGCGCACTACGACATTCCCCGCCGGCACGACCATCGCCGCTGGCGGATTTCTGGTGATCGAGGAAGCCCAGCTTGGTTTCGGGCTCGGAGCGGCCGACGCCGCGCGACTGTTTGAGCCATCGGGTGCGCTGGTGGACTCGTACACGTGGACGGCGCATGCCACGACCACGTACGGACGTTGCCCCGATGGAACCGGCCCCTTCTCCACGACGGCGTTCGCGACGAAGGCCGCGGTGAATGATTGCCGGTCGGCCATTCGCATCAACGAAGTGGAATCGAACGGTGGCACGCCGGGCGATTGGATTGAGTTGTACAACGCCGGTACCACCGTGGTGGAGCTGTCGAACTTCCTCGTGAAGGACAACGACGACACGCGCACGACGCGCTTGCCGGCTGGCGCGACGATCGCGCCGGGCGGGTACTACGTGATCGAGGAAGATGTGCTCGGCTTCGGGCTTGGCGCGGGAGACGCGGCGCGCATCTACGACGCCAACGGCACGCTGCTCGATGCGTACACCTGGACGGCGCATGCAACGGTCACGTACAGCCGCTGCCCGAACGGCACCGGCGACTTCGCCGACGCGACGACGTCAACCAAGGGCGCGGCGAACAGCTGTACGCCGGTGACGGGGCCGAGCACCTCGCCGTGGCCCGGCAGTGATGACGTGCAGACCGTGGACGGTACGGCGGTGTTCGGTGGCAATCTGAGCGGTCTGACCTACGAGGCGGCCGGCAGCGGTCAGCCCGCCGTGCTCTGGGCCGCACGCAACGGACCGGGCTCGATCTTCCGCCTGGTGTTTAGTGGCGGGATCTGGACGCCTGATGCCACGAACGGCTGGAGCGCGGGCAAGCTGCTGCGCTTTCCGGACGGACTCGGGGAGCCCGACGCCGAGGGGATCACGATGGTCGCGGGGGCGTCGAGCGGCGGCGTGTACGTGGCGTCCGAGCGGAACAACAGTGCGAACTCGGTGAGCCGGAACAGCATTCTGCGCTTCGACGCGTCCGCCGCGGGCAGCACCCTCACGGCAACGCACGAATGGAACCTCACGGCCGACCTGCCAGCCGTCGGTGCCAACCTCGGTATCGAAGCGATCACCTGGATTCCGGACAGCATGCTGGTGGCGAACGGTTTCTACGACGAATCGAAGGGGCGCTCCTACGCGCCGGCCGACTATGCGAGTCACGGCACCGGCATCTTCTTCGTGGGGGTCGAGGCCAACGGCATCATCTACGCCTACGCGCTGAACCATGCCACGAGCAGCGCCACGCGCGTGGCGACGATCGTGACCGGCTTCCCCGGCGTCATGGGTATGGAGTACGATCGCGACACCGGCTACCTGTGGGCCACGTGCGATGATAGCTGCGGTAACACCACGGGTGTGCTGCAACTCGACGTCAGCGTCGGCTCGCTCACCCGCGGACGCTTTCTCGCCCCGCGGCGCTATGCCCGTCCCTCCACGCTGCCGAACATCAACAACGAAGGCTTCGCCTTTGCGCCGCAGTCAGCCTGTGTGGCCGGGCGGAAGTCGGTGTTCTGGGCAGACGACAGTGAAACCGCCGGGCACTCCATTCGCAGCGCTACGATCCCCTGCGCCACGTTCTCGCGCGCGCCGATCAACTTCCAGCGCACGGGTGGTTCGCTGCCCTGACCTTGGGTGACGGAGGTAGCGATTTCTTGACGTGCATTCCTGCTGGCCGCCGGTGGTCTGGTGGTCAGCGGGGGTGGCACAGTCGAGGTGGAGTGTTGACATTTTCTCGAGATATTGTCATAGTCATGACTATGGTCACAGTATCCAAG
>CAITQY010000564.1 GCA_903894655.1 uncultured Gemmatimonadota bacterium | reverse complement strand
GTTCCCCAATCGGTCGGCGGAGGTGCTGGCCTGACGCCACGCCGTGCGTTCGATGCGTTGTCCGTATGCCTGTGTCCGTAGGGTGGCACCGCCGAGGTTTACGGAGTGCACCGCCTGAAGGGCTTGCCGCGTGAGATCGAACACATCGTTCGGCAATGGGTTCTGGAATGGGTTCCGATCGAACTCGTCCTGCGACAGTCCCGCCTCACCGTAGCGCGATGCCTCACGATAGAGGCCGGCGGTGACGGCAACGCGCTGTGCGGGGCCGACCGGGAATACCGTGCGGAGCGTGAGATCATCGATCCGGTGATGCTGTCCGTCGCGCGTACCGTCGCCCTCGCGACGGGCCACATCCGCCGACAGCCCAACGCCCCGCCAGGTCCCGCCAACCGCCAGGCGTCCGGCGGCGAAGGCGCGGGAGCCTCCATCGAGCGTGAGGCGCGCGCTGGGTCGCAGGGGAGGCGCGCGTCGCACGAAATTGATCACGCCACCCACCGTTTGCGGCCCGAAGGCAATCTGGGCCGACCCTTTCCCGACCTCGACGCGCTCGAGCGCATCGACGGGCGGATGGTAGTGTGCGGAGGGATCGCTGTAAGGACCGAGGTGGATCGGCATGCCATCTTCGAGCAGGAGCACGCGCTGCGCTCGGCGCGGTGGTAATCCGCGCATGCCGATATTGAGGTTGAGTCCGAACGCGTCTTCATCAACGACGTGAACGCCGGGGATCGTCCGGAGTACCTCTTTCACGCTGAGCGGCGCGAGCCGCGCGAGGCGTGTGGAGTCCACCACCGTCGCGGCACCGGGAATCCCCTCGAGCGCCCCAGGCATCGTTCCCACGACCGACACCGCCGGCAACGTCGCGGGTTTGCGCTGGCTCGTGAGCAGACTGGGCGCGAGCAGCGCGATGGTGACCGCGACCATCCGGCCAGCCCCGATCAGACGGTGAACGGGTCCGCGTGTCGGGCCCCTCACGGCGGGAACGTCCCCTGACGCGCGCGCAGCGATCTTGGCGCCGCGTCGGCGTCGCGCCGCAGGTCGCCGAAGCGGTGGGCCGCGCCAAGGTGGGACGAGGTGCCTGTCACTGTACGGTACATGGAAAGGCGACGACCGCGCGAGCGAGCGTCGGCAACGACACACAGGAACGGCGAACAGGAACGGCGAATAGAGCGCAGCATGACGAGACCGTGGGGAACGAGCATCACGCCGTAAAGTGCGCAGGATTCCCCGGTAAAACGTCACGGACACTTCACAGTTCTGTCTGCATCGGGAAACACCGGAGGGAGAGTTCCACGACGCTGCCCCCTTGAACTGCTCCCTTGAACAACGGGCTAAAGCAACAACGCCTCGGCCAATGGCCGAGGCGTTGTTGCTTTATGAGGCCGACGCGTGTCGCAAGGTGCGATGCGCTACCTCAGGCCCCCGTTCCGCAGTCGGGCAGAGAACCGTTGAGCACTTCCGCCGTCAGGTCGCCGTTCGCGTTCACTGTGAGGTGCAACATCAGCCGGAGCTTCAAATCCGGGGTCCGACCACGGCCGATGAGCTTGTAGTCGAGCTTGGCGGTGAGGTTGGCCGCATCGCTGGAGTTCAGGTTCAACTGAACCATCGCGTTCGCGCCGCCAACGTACCGGTCGCCGGTCACGGTGTTTACGGCCTTGAGGTTGTTAACCTGGAGCTTGAGTCCAAGGTGCACGCCGTCCGCCCCGTCCTGCGTGGCTCGCACGAGAATACGCACGTTACCCGTTCCCTCAACCGTTCCCGTGGTGCTGCACGACGGAAGGCTCGGTAAGAGGATGGGGAATTCGACGTCCTTCGCGCGCTCGTTCACGAGCACGGCGTAGCTGGGCGACGCAGGAGAGGCCTCAACCGGCGCAACGGGGCTGGACTCGCAGGCGGCGAGCAGAAGGGTCGCGGCCGTGATGGCGGCGAGTGATGAGATGGAACGCACGGTTGTCTTCCTTCGTCGAAAGATGTGTGAAACTTCACGAAATGAGACCCTCGCGAATCCGTACACGCCTGTCAACAGGGCGTCAGGCATTATCGAAAAACACGGAATTTGTGCGTGCAATGTGTAGCAGTCATGCAGCAGAGTGGAGCAGAAGTCGTGGCACACCCGCGACACTGGAGTCGCGCACAGCGGAAACGGATCCGCGAAGATCCGGTGCAGATCAGTGCAATCGAGGAGCGGGTGTCGGTGAGTGTGAAGGGGTCAACGGGTCGAAGTCGTTGAACTCTCGGCGGACCTGTCAGGAATTCTGTGTATGAGTCGTGAGCATCGGATCACGACGTTGCTACGAGTCGGTCGCCGAAAAGGAGCTTGAGATGCGGGAAGGCTGCGCGCCAGTACTTGTCGGGCTT
>CAITQY010000563.1 GCA_903894655.1 uncultured Gemmatimonadota bacterium | reverse complement strand
GCGTAGGTGATGCGCCCGTCAGCGTCAGCCGACAGCAATACGCGCAGCCGAGCCGTGAGCTGCGCGATCGCTTCGGGCGCCATCGTCGCGATCGTCTCACCGACGGCGGCCCACCCGACGACAATGGCCCAGAACTCGTCGAACGATGCGAAGGTGCGTTGCACTGTGATCTCGTGCAATTCGACGTCGGTCAGACCAGCGTTGCGCCAGAGCGCGGTCATGACCTCGCCGCGCGAGGCCTCGGGACTCGGTGGCGCCGGCACCACCGCCCCAAGCGCGCGCATCTCGCGCTGCACCACGTGGTACGGAAAGCCGCCGCCGTGCATGTCCCACGCATAGGCCGTGACCAAGCCGCCGGGGCACACCACGCGCGCCATTTCAGCGACGCCCTTGGCCGGGTCGGGCACGAAGAAGATCACCAGCGGCATCACCGCGGCGTCGAACGCGTCGTCGGAATACGGCAGGGCCATCGCATCCCCTTCGCGCAACTCGACGTCGCGCAGCGCCGGCCGCCTACGCGCGAAGGCCAACTGCGCCGCAGACGGGTCTACGCCGTGCACGGCAGCGGGCGCAGCGCGCGACGCCACGAGCTCGGTAAACGCCCCATTGCCGCAGCCCACGTCGAGCCACCGCCAACCGGCCGGCAGCGCCAGCCAGTCCAGAAACGCGGCACCGGCCAGCTGGCTCCACGCCCCCATGTAGCGCTCATACGACGCGCCGTCATCGAAACGGATCTGGTTGGCGCCCGCGTTCACCAGGGCACCGCCGTCACGTCGGTATACGAAAAGTTGTCACCAACGAACAGCAGCGGCGCACCGCACGACAGCGCCAGCGCATAGCTGAAGCAATCGCCGAAGTTGAGCGCGGCCCGGTGCCGTCCACGCCCAAACGTGCGCGCGGCATCACGTGCGATCATCACCTGATCGGCGTCGACGGCCATCACCTCCGCCTTGAGGGCGCGCAGCAGCACGTCGAGCTGGGCTTCCCCACGCTCTCCAAAGCGCCCCAGCAAGACGAGTGAGGCCTCAATGACGGTGCCGGCGGAGACGAATCTCCTGGAAGACTGTTCGATGGCGGCGACGAGTCGGGGCGCGCTCGACTCATTGTACATGATGGCGACGAGCGCCGAGGTATCGATGACCATGACGCGCTAGCGCGGCACGCCGTGGTCGTCGTAGCCGAGCAGCGCGTCCGGATCGCGGGGATCGAGCACCGGCAGGCCACTCAGACGTTCCTGAACCCGCCGAACGGCGGTCTCCAGACGGTAGTGCGTATGGCGCGTGGTCTCGCGCGCGAGACGCTCTTTGAGGGCCCGACGAATGGCCTCGGTGATCGACTCACCGGTGGCCTCGGCGAGGGCACGCGCCAACCGGTCGGTTTCGGGGTCTTTGATGCTGAGGGCCATGTTTATACCTATCTATACCGTTTAATAGAAGTATATATACCATCGCCGGAGCGGTTCAAGGGGTCAGAGTCGTTGAACGGCATTCGCGTGTGCACCACGCCTCGATCCACCCGAGGCTCACCTTCGGATACGCCACCAGTGCAACACATCATGAGCCGTATGAATCGCCTGAGCCTTCTCGCCGGAGTGCTGCTGCCAGCCTTCGCGGCGCACGGCCAAAGCGCCAACGCCTCCGTCGCGCGCGGGTCACCGACGGCAGAGAAACTCCCGATCTACGTCGTCGACCCGAGTTGGCCGCCGACGCTGCCGAACGACTGGACCTGGGGGGATATCCGCGGGCTGTTCGTCGACGACCGCGATCACCTCTGGATCATTCACATGCCGTCGAGTCTCACCGATCAGGAAATCGGCGCCGCGTCCAAGCCACCGATTGCCGACTGCTGCTTCCCGGCGCCACCGGTGCTTGAACTCGACGCCAACGGGAAGCTCGTGCAGGCGTGGGGTGGGCCGGGCGCGGGATACACGTGGTTCAGCCAGGAGCACGGCATCTACATCGACCATCACGGCTTCGTGTGGATGGGGACGAGCAACGGCATGCACGTCATGAAGTTCACGCAGAGCGGCCAATACGTGATGACGATCGGCGAGCCGGGGGTGAACAAGGGGAGCAACGATTCGACGCACCTGGGTGGGCCGGCCAACTTCTACGTCGAGCCCAAAACCAATGAGCTGTTCATTGCCGACGGCTACATCAACAAGCGCGTGATCGTCTTCGATGCCACCACAGGCGCCTACAAGCGTCATTGGGGCGCCTACGGCAAGCGCCCCGACGACACGGTGCGGTATGCGTATCCCGTGAAAACCGCGTCGCCGCCGCAGCAATACGCCACGGTGCACGGCCTCGTGGGGACCAAGGATGGGCTGCTGTACGTGTCGGACCGACGCGGCAATCGCATTCAGGTATTCCGGCAGAACGGCGAGTTTCTGATGGAGCGCTTCATTCGCCCAGAAACCGGCGGCTCGGGGAGCGGCTTCAGCCTGCAGGTCTCGCGCGATGCCGAGCAAAGCCTGTTGTATCTCATCGACGGCACGAACCAGCGGGTATGGATTCTGCGACGGAAGGATCTGGCCATTCTCGATCGCTTCGGCCGCCCCGGCCGTCAGTCGGGCGAATTCATTCGCGCACACATGATCGCGATCGATTCGAAGAATCGCATGTATACCGGCGAGGCCGGGAACGGCCGACGCATTCAGCGGTGGATTCTGCAGGGAACGCGACCGGCAGCTTCAGTTACGCCGCCGAAGCAGTGAGCGCGCGCGCCAATCGACGAACCCCTTCCTCGAGCTCCGGTGCCTCGTAGTGCGCGAAACTCAATCGGATGTGCTGCGCGAACCCGCCGCCGCTGCTGAACCGCACGCCCGCATGAAAAGACACGCCACCAGCCCTCGCGACGGGCAGGAACTCCGCCGCCGATCGCACTGTCGGAAGCTGCGCCCACACGAAGTAGCCGCCCGCGGGTTCGACGAACGTCACCGCGGGCAGCAGCTCGCGCAGCGCGCGGCACAGCACCGCCGACCGCTCGGCATATACGGGTCGTAATCCGTCGAGCACCGCATCGGCCAGGCCGAGATCGATGCAGCTGCGCATCACCCCCGACACGAACGAACTCAGCCCACCACCGCTTTGCACGACGCCTGATTGCATGATGGTGTGCAGCGGGGCCGGCGCCCCCTGGATCCACCCCAGTCGCAACCCGGGCGCGCAGATCTTGGAGAACGAGCCCAGCGAAAGCACGCGCGCGGAATGGCAGTGGGCCGCGAGCGGCGGGGGTGGTGCCGTGCCGAAGTCGAGGAGCTGATAGACCTCGTCGGCGACGATCAAGAGGTCGTGCGCTTGGCTGACGGCCATCAGTTGCTCGCGTCGCGCCGCCGTCATCGTGGTCCCTGACGGATTCTGGAACGACGGAACGGTGTACAGGAACGCGGGGCGATGATGCACCAGCGCGTGCTGCAACGCCTCGATGCTGATGCCATCCTCGTCGATGGGAATGCCGACCACCTGCAGGCCGTGATCGCGAAAGATCTCGAGCGCGAGAAAATAGGTCGGCTCTTCCACGAAAATCGTGTCACCCCGACGCGCGAATCGGGTGCACACCAGATCGAGCGCCTGTGAGGCGCCGGCCGATACCACCAACTCCGCCGCCGTCACGGGAATGACGTAGCGCCGGCTCAGGAACTGCGCGAGCGAGTGTCGAAATCCTGCGTCCCCCTCTTCGATGCCGTACTGCAGCAGCGCGGCGTCGCCTTGCGCCAGACAGTGGTCCGTGGCTGTTCGCCAGGCAGACAACGGCAGGAGCGACAGCGATGGCTGTCCTCTCCCGAAGTTGATGAGGTTGGTGTGCAATGTCATGGCGTCGAGGGCTTAATACCGGAACAGCCGATTGAACTTCACCACCAGCGCGCGGTTCTTGAGCCCGCGCACGGTGGTCGGTGTGGCGTAGCGATCATCACGTACGTCGCGTTCGTCGGTGTACACCAGAAACAGCTCGCTCCCCGGCGCATACTCCCAGCGAAAGCGCAGGTTCGTGCTGAACGCGCGATCGGCCGAGTTGTACTGCACAAGCCCACTGGCGAACATGAGCGGCGTGAACCCGTAGTCCACCCGCGCTCGCGCCAGTCGGGTGGTGAACGACGACGTGGGGCGCTCGACCCGGGTAATCGAATACGTGGGTTCCAGCGCGAGCCGTTGCAGAATGGCAATCCGTGCCGATGAAAATGTGCTGCCGGGTCCGATCGTGATGCTGCGAATCGTGCCGTCGTAGAACTGCCCGGCTTGCACGCGGATCGTGCCCGAGGCCCGGCGCTGCGCTCCAAAGCCGTACGACAGCGCCACGTCGGAGAATCCGTATCCCCCCGGTGCAATGGCCGCCGGCGCGCCCGACGGCGTGAAGGGCTGGCGCAGGAACTCGTAATTGCGCGTGACGTCGAGTCCTACCACATCGCTGTTGGCGAACTCGGTGTCGAAATGACCGCGCCATACCCGCGTTTCTACGACGCCCAGACCATTCTCGACGTACTCGCCCGATGCCGTTCCGGTGAACTTGCGCACGACCGTTTGATTCGCCGGACGGGGACTGAACCGCACTTCACCGAACGACCGGTTGATGTCGGAGCGCCGGCGAAAGCCCACTTGTGGATCGAAGTTGCGCCCCACGGCGAGAAACTCCGCTTTCGCGCCGAATTGGTCCACGCTGTAGTCCAACCGGCCCTGATAGCTCTGATCGTCACCGGTCACGCCGGTGGTTTGACTCTGCGCCCAATACGCGCCGGCGGTGAGCGCCTGCGACAGCAG
>CAITQY010000562.1 GCA_903894655.1 uncultured Gemmatimonadota bacterium | reverse complement strand
GGGGAACGTGTGCAACAGCACCAGGCCGCCACGCGTGCCGTACGGCGTGCCGTCCACGTGATCCCACGGATGCTGCGACGCGAACGGCGACGTTTTGTACGTGGCCTGCCCGACCGGCGCCTTGCGATCGCCGATCGCCATACGGCTCACGGCGGCTGCCGCGTTCAGGTAGCCCTCGAGCAGCGTGGGCGACAACGACTGTACATCGGAGATGTTGTCGAAGTTCGCGCTCTTGGTATCGAGCGGCAGCCAGTCGCCGGAGGTCACTTCAAGGCCAAGCAGATCGCGGATCACGCGCTCGTACTCGGGGCGGTTCAGCCGCTGGAAAGTGCGCGTACCCGGATTCACCGGGGCCGCGCCATCGACCACGCGTTCGAGCGTTTCTACCAGCGCCTCGAGGGTGTCACCGGTGGGGCGCTTCGATCCCGGCGGCGGCATCATCTGCGCGCGCAGCTTGCGGATCATCTTCTCGGAGGTCGGCAACGCGACGTTGGCCGACGTGACCGAGTAGCTCTTGAGATCGAGATTGCCGCGACGCTGCGTGGGGTTGTGACACCCCGCGCAATAGCGCTGCACCACATCGTCGAGCGCGCCCATCGTGATGCCGCGCGCACCGGCGGACGCGCGTGTGAACGCGCGCCCCGTGCCGTTGGTGGCGCGCATCGGACGCAACACCGGATGGGTGGCCGGTATCGTGGCGTTCGTTGAGGAGACCGACGTCGCGACAGCAGCGCGCGACAACGGTGTCGTGGGTTTGGTCGGTACCGGATTCGTCAGCGGCGGCGACGAGGCCATCATCGTCGCCGACGTGATCATTCCAGACAACGCGAGCAGAAGCTTCATGCCGGCTACTCCTAGGGACTGCGACGTGCGATGACGTCGCCCTGCCAACTCGTTCGATGATCCGGCAGGAAGGGAGGCCGGATATCCAATAAAATAACGTCGGGATTGGGAAAGTCGCTGAGAAACTTTGCAACTCGTGTGCCCGCATACGTGATCACGTACGTGAGAACAAGCAAGGCGCGGTGACCGTCACGAGGACGATCACCGCGCGCGACTGGTTCCCTGCCGCGTGGTGCTGCTCAGGTCATCGCGCTCTGCGCGGTTGGCAGGAGCACCGCGTACAGCACGTCATGCACCGGCGTCGGTACGCCATGGACCCGTCCGATGCGCACCACCGCACCCGTTTGCGCTTCGAACTCCGACGGCCGACCCGCCATCAGATCGCGTTGCAGCGACGTCGAACCGTCCGCCGGCAAACTATCGTAGCGACCCCACACACGGTCGATGGCGTCGGCTGGCCACGCCACACCCACGGCCCGACCCACATCTCGCACTTCGTGCAGCGCGGCATCGATCAAGGCCCGCGATGCCGGCATCGATCGTACGATACCGAACGGCACGCGGGCGGCGGCGGCCACCGCGCCGATGGGCTCGATGAACAGGAACTTCTCCCACTGCGCGACGCCCATGTCGTCGGGCAGTTGGGCCACCAGGCCGGCACCGTGAAGGGCGGCGGCGAATCGGGGAATCTGGGCGTACGCCGCCGACTGCGCCGGTGCCCCGGCCCGACGACCGAACTCGATGATCGGGGTCACGGCGGTGTGCCGGATATGTCCCGGGGCCACCTGCTCCACCAGCACCCGACCCAGCCCCTCGAGGACGTTCCCCTCGCCGAGCGCGGTGGCGAGCAGTGCGCTGGCTTCGACCCCATTCTGCACGGGAATCACCGCCGTAGCTGGCCCGACGAGCGGCCGAAGCGACGGCGCGAGGCTCTCGACCTGCGTGGCCTTCACGCAGACGAGGACGACATCGACCACGCCCACGCTGTGCGGCTCATCCGTCGCCTGCACCGAGGGCAACGTGAGATCGCCGTCGATGCTCTCGAGGATAAGCCCGCGCGAGCGCAGCGCGTCGAGTGTCGGGCCGCGAGCGATGAACACGACGTCGTGACCGGCCCGCTGCAGGCGGGCGCCAAGCACGCCGCCAATGGCACCAGCCCCGACGACGGCGACGCGCAGCCGGTCCAGCTCGCGCGCCGCCGTGTCGGTCTGACTCACGGCTTGCCGATCGAGAAGCCGGCGATGTGCGCATCCGTGTTGTGACCCATGCGGAAACCGACCACGCCATCGGTGCTCTTGAGCTTGCCAGCCGCGACCAATTCGGCCTTGCTGTAGCTCGCCACTTCGGTGCCGTTGATGATGCAGGACACCTTGTCGCCCTTCACCTGCAGCGCGATCTCCTGCGTGACCGGCTTGCCCTTCGCTTCGGCCTTGTGCACGGCCTCGCTCATGCCACCACGCGGTCCGTTCATCTGGAACGGCGCCGGGCCCATGCCGCGCACGATGAAGTTGCCGTTGCCGTACGCCGCGCAATACAGATAGCTCTCGCTGTCCGTGCCCATGTCATTGCCGCCCATGACGATGCCGTACGGGTGCGGATGGTTGTTGAGGCCCATGTAGTCGCGCTCGGAGAACGTGGCCTTCACGACGTAATCACCCTTCCCCTGCATCTCGGGGTTCCAGTACGTGATCGCCGGGCCGGTCGTCGCGTGCATTCCGTCCTTGCCCATACCGACAAACTTCGCACTGTCGACCGTGAGTCCGGCCTTGGCTTCCTTGCCGTCCACCTTGCCCATCCATCCCTTCATCTGGATACCGCCCTTCACGGCGGAGGACTTCTCGGTCTCTTGCGCCTGCACGAGCTGCGGCATGAGGGCGAGTGCGGCAGTCGCGAGCGCGACCTGCATCGTACGCTTCATCGGAATACTCCTGATGTGATTCGGTGGGACCGACCGCGAATGGAGGCGAGCCGGCAGATCTGAATGTTTGCGTCGAAATGCGATTGGCGATAGGGTGGGGCGTATTCCGAGACCCGGTTGTGTCACATTCCCCGGAGGTTTTGATGCCTATCGTAACGGAGCGCCTGATCAATCGGCCGGTCTGGTTCGACCTGTCTACGTCCGATTTCGCGGCCGCCAAGGCGCTGTACGCCGAGTTGTTCGGGTGGACGTTCGGCGACTCGCCAGCCGAGTTGGGCTTCTACACCATGGCCTTCGCCAACGGGATCCCGGCGGCGGCCGTCGCTCCGAAGATGCCGGGACAGGAAGCCGCCTCGGCCACCTGGACGGTGTACTTCGGCGTCACCGACGCCGACGCCACGCTCGCCCGCATCACGGCCCACGGTGGCACGGTGATGGTGCCCCCGATGGCGATCCCGCCGGACCTGGGTCGCATGGCCGTCGCGATCGACCCTGGCGGCGCGGTGTTCGGCCTCTGGGAGCACGGCAGCTTCCACGGCGCCGGCATCGAGGGGGAGCACGGCGCGATGTGCTGGACGGAGGTGGCCTGCCGCAACGCGGCGGCCAATGCCGAGTTCTATGCCGCCGTGTTCGGCCTGCGAGCCGAGCGCCTCCCGACCGCGGCGGTGGAGTACTACATGCTCCACGACGGCGAGCCCGCCGTGGCCGGCGTGATGCAAATGGACGCGGCCTGGGAGGGCATTCCGCCCCACTGGATGCCGTACTTCGCGGTTGACTCACTCGGCGCGGCGAACGCGACGCTCACAAAGCACGGCGGCAAGATTCTGAACGGGCCGATCCCGAGTCCGTACGGCAAGATCATGGTGGTGCAGGACCCGCAGGGTGCGGTGTTCTCGTATATGAGCGGGAACGACTGACAGGTTTCAGCGAACGGCAACGGCAACGGCAACGGCAACGGCTGGAACACGGATTTTGTTGGATTTCACGGATTACGCAGATAAGCAAAAGCATGATTTAGATCGTGGTCATCATCGTGGTTTTCTTATCGGTGTGATCGGTGCAATCCGTTCACTCCGTGTTCCAGCAGTTAGCGATCTTTCAGCACCTTAAGGTCGTCGGTCCAGATGATCCGGCGGAGCTCGGCCTTGGGTCCGAAGTTCAGCAGCAAACCGATAGGGTACGTTGATGCTTTGAGATAGCTGATGAGCTGTGCCTCGTGAGCACCGGCGAGTCGATCGCACGCCTTGAGCTCGACAATCACTTTCTCGGCGACCACGAGATCGGCGCGGAATTCGCCGAGCACGATGCCCTCGAGCGTAACACGAAGCGGAACTTCGCGCGCGCACGACACGCCACGCTTTGCGAGAAAAATCGGCATCGCATTGGCATAGATACTCTCGGGATACCCCCATCCGAGTGCGTTATACGCGTCGTAGAACGCGCCGATGATTTCGTGGGTGATCTCGCTGTGCAGCAGGTCGCTCATGGGTGGCGTCTCAATGAAAACGGGCCGATCACCATTGCGGTGACCGGCCCGTCTACTCTGCGGCAACGCCGTCAGCGACGTGTCAGCAACGTGCGTTACTTCTCGCCGCTCGGCAGCTGCGGCACACCGGTGGCACCGCTCGACTGCAGCAGGCCAACACCGGTATACACGACCAGCTTTTCGCGTGTGTCCATGATGTCGAGATTGCGCATCGTGAGCTGACCGATGCGATCGAGCGGCGTGAAGAACGCTTCGCCGCGCTCCATGGTGAGTCGCTCGGGCTTGTACGTGAGGTTCGGGCTGTTCGTGTCCATGATCGAGTAGTCATTGCCGCGGCGCAGCTCAATCGTGACATCACCCGTGACCGCCTTCGCCACCCAGCGCTGCGCCGATTCCCGCAGCATGAGCGACTGCGGATCGAGCCAGCGGCCTTGATACAGCAGGCGGCCAAGCTTCTTGCCGTTCATGCGGTACTGCTCGATCGTGTCTTCGTTGTGAATACCCGTAACCAGGCGCTCATACGCGATGTACAGCAGCG
>CAITQY010000561.1 GCA_903894655.1 uncultured Gemmatimonadota bacterium | reverse complement strand
CGGCTTTCTGCCGGTGATCTCGCCGGTGGCGGCGCGTGAAGCGGAGAGCGGGGCCGGGGCGTACAACGTGAACGGTGACGACGCCGCGGCGGCCATCGCGGCGGCGCTCGGCGCCGATGAATTGTTCCTCATGGCCGATGTGCCGGGTGTGCTCGACGGCGAGAAGGTGCTCGTGCCGCGTCTGTCGCTCGACGAGGCGCAGGCGCTGATCGCCAGTGGGGTGGCAGGCGGCGGCATGGCCGCCAAGCTCGATGCCTGCGCGCAGGCGCTGGCCGGTGGTGTACACCGAGTGCGGATTGGCGATCTCGCCGCACTCACTGTTCCCGAGGCGGGAACCGCGATCGTTGCGCGCGTGGACGCAACGGATGCCGTCTCTTCCAGGTAGCTGCTCATGACTTCGACGATGCCCTCGCCCGCTCCGACCACCGCGTTCACGGCCACCCCGGCTTTGCCCGCGATCCTCGGCACGTACAAGCGACAGGCACCGCTGTTCGTGCGAGGCGACGGCGTCTACATGTTCGACGAGCACGGCAAGCAGTACCTCGATCTCGTGGCCGGCATTGCGGTGACGTCACTGGGGCACAACGATCCGGGCGTCGTGAACGCGATGCAGGAGGCGCTGGCCACGGGACTCATTCACACGTCGAACCTGTACCGCACGGCGCCGGGTGAGGCGCTGGCGCAGTGGTTCGTGGATCACTCGTTCGCCAGCAGCGTGTTCTTCGCGAACTCGGGGGCCGAGGCCAACGAAGGCGCCTTCAAGTTCGCGCGTCGCTGGGGCGGCACGCAGGGCTTCCCGAACAAGCACCACATCATCGCGGTACGCGGGTCGTTTCATGGGCGCATGCCGGGCACGCTGGCGGCCACCGACCGTCCAGCCTACCGCTTGCCCTTCCGTCCCCTCATGGGTGGCGTGACGATCGTGGAGCGCAACTTGGACGAACTCGCCCGGGCGTTGCACCCGGAGAAGACGGCGGCGGTGATCGTCGAGCCGATTCAGGGTGAGGGCGGTGTGCGCGTGGTCGACCCCGAGTTCCTGCGCGGTCTGCGCGAGCTCACGCGGGAGCGGAACGTGCTGCTCATTCTCGACGAGATTCAGTGTGGACTGGGACGGACCGGGACGTTTTTCGCGCATGAGCAGATTGGGGTTGTGCCCGACATGCTGACCATCGCGAAGCCGCTGGCCAACGGTCTGCCGATCGGCGCGATTCTGGTGAACGACGCCGTGGCGCGTGCGATGCAGCCGGGTGATCACGGCACCACCTTCGGCGGCGGTCCGCTGCTGGCGCATGTGGCGCACCACGTCGTGCAGCGGTTGTCCGACCCGGCCATGCTGCAGCACGTGCGCGAGACCGGCGCATGGTTTGGCGAACAGCTACAGGGGATTGCCGATCGCACCGGTCAGGTGCGCGCGATTCGTGGCCGGGGGCTCATGTGGGGCATGGATGTGCATGAGCCGGCGGCGGCGATCATCGGCCGCGCGTTCGAGAAGGGATTGCTGCTGGTCAGCGCGGGCGAGCACACGCTGCGCTTCCTGCCGCCGCTGGTGATCACCAAGGCCGAACTCGCCGCCGGCCTCGCGATTCTGGAATCCGCGATGCAGGCATAAGGCGTCATGTGCACGTGCGCGAGCACGTGCACACGGAAACCGCGCCGCAATAATATTTGCACGTGCCCTAGTGCATTCGCGCCGCATGCACAATATTGCCGTCGCCTTCACGTGCCTCCGTGAACGGTGCGGGAGATTCACGCGGTGCGTTCGCGTGTCGTCATCCGCGAAGCGCACCGACCTCGCGTGGTTCGATCACCGGCGGTGTTGCCCCTGTCCTGGCGCGTCGATCCGGCGACGTGCTCGAGGCCGGACAGGGCCGCTGGTGGACAGGGCCGCTGGTGGAGTTCGCTCGTGCGGCGATTCGGTAACGGCCGAGCCCTTGGCGCTGCGCGTGGCGAGCATGGTGCATAACTTTCGGTATGCTCGTCTCCAGACCGATTCTTCGCGCATCCGCGATTGCCGCGTTGATGCTTACTGCCACGGCCGCCGCGCCGTCGCTCGCCGTCTCGTCGCTCGCCGCCCAGGCCGCGCCGCCCACGCTCGTCGTGCAGATCACTATCGACCAGCTGCGCCCCGACTATCTCGATAAGTGGGCGTCGCAGTTCACCGGCGGTCTTGGCCGTCTGCTGAAGCAGGGGGCGTTCTTCACGAATGCCTCGCACGATCATGCCACGACCGAGACGGCGCCGGGTCATGCAACGCTCTGGTCGGGGCGCTATCCGGCGCATACCGGTGTGGTGCTGAATGAACTCGGCGTGGCCGATCCGCAGTCGCCGCTGCTGCTCGGACGTGGTGGTGGCGCCTCGCCGTACCGGTTCCGCGGTTCGTCGCTCTTCGACTGGATGCGCACCCGCGACCAGTTCAGCCGCGCGCTGTCGGTGTCGCGAAAGGACCGCGGCGCGATCCTGCCATTGGGTCGGGCAAAGCAGCAGGTGTACTGGTACTCGCTCGACGGGCGCTTCACCACCAGCCGCTACTACGCCGACACCCTGCCGGCCTGGGTCCAGCAGTTCAACGCGCGCGATTTCCTGAAGCCGTACCTCGGCGCTCAATGGAATCCGCTGCTCGCGGCCTCGCAGTATCCCGAGAAGGACTCGGTAGCCATCGAGAATCAGGGCAAGGACTACGTCTTCCCGCACACGCTCGATACCGACGTGCGTGCGGCCGGGACCAACCTCACGGAGTTTCCGTGGATGGACGAGGTGACGGTCGACATGGCGCTCGCCGGGGTGAACGCACTCGACCTCGGCAAGGGACCAACCACCGACGTGCTCGCCGTGTCGTTATCCACCACGGATGCCGTCGGACACCGGTATGGTCCCGAGTCGCGTGAGCTACACGATCAGGTGCTGCGCGTCGATCGCCTCCTCGGCCGACTGATCGACTCCCTGTACACGCTGCGCGACTCGACGCGCATCGTGTTTGCGCTGAGCGCCGATCATGGCGTGTCGCCGTTCCCTGAGGTGGCCTTTCCCGGTGCCGATCCCAACCGCGGCCGCGTGAATCCGCAGCCCATCATCGACGCCGCCCGCAGTGCGTTGGCCGCCCGCGGTGTGGAGGGCGATGCGCTCTTGCTGCAGGCGGGCATCGTGTCCCTCGATCGTCGTCGGTTGGCCGCCAAGCGGGTGAACGCCGACTCGGTGGTCACCGCGTTGCGTGGTCAGCTGCTTCGGCTGCCGGGCATGCAGCGGGTGGATCGCGTGTCCACGCTGGCTGCGGCCGCCGCCAAGGGCGACGTCATTGCGCGTCGGTGGTTGCATGCGATTCCCACCGACTTTCAGGCCGAGCTCACGGTGACGTTCAAGCCTGGCTACTACTGGTATACCACGCGCTACGCGACGCACGGCACGCCGCACGACCTCGACGCCCGCATCCCGATCCTGCTCATGGGGCCGCTGGTGAAGCCGGGACGCTACGCCAAGCCGGTGTTCTCGGTCGATGTCGCACCAACGCTGGCCGAGATGCTCGGCATCCCGCCCACCGATAAGGTGGACGGCCGCGTGCTAACCGAAGCCCTGCGCCGCCCGTAGGTTGACCGTCATGAGCATCAACCGCGCCTTCGACGAACTACGCTTTGGCGTGGCGCGCACGTTGAATCTGCGCGCGATGCAACCCACTGCGTCGCAGGCGTCCACGCTTGCCGACTCCTGGCTCCGGCAACAGCAAGTGCTCGGTGCCCACGAAGCGCTGGTGATCACGGGACGTGGCAACAACAGCGTGGACGGCTACTCACCGGTGCGCGAAGCCATAGTGAAGCTGCTGCCGTCGCTGCGTCGCCGGAATGTGATTACCGGGTACGCCGAGCACACCCCGGGTTCGTTCGTCGTCGAGTTTGCGCCGGTGCGTGCGCTGTTCGAAACGCCGAAGCGCCGGCGGGAGCGGGTGGTGGCGAAGCCGGTGCCTCCGTCGCTCAAGGCGCTGGACGACGAAACCGTGCGTCAGCTGCGCGATCTCTCCACCATGTCGCTGGCCGTGCTCGGCATTCAGTCGCCCACGGTGCTGCAGCTCGAGGACGAGATGCAGCGGCAGTTCTCGGTGCTCAGCGCGGCGCTCGCCGACGATGGTGATCGCGAAGCCCTGCTGCAGCAGGCACTCCTGCGCGCCGCCGAAGAGTACGAAGCGGGGTAGTTTCCTCACTCCACCGGAGTACATATCGTGTCCGTTTCCCGCACCACGGCACTGGCGATGACCAGTGCCCTCGCGCTTGCCGCGCAGCTGCCATCGGCGCTCTCCCCGTCGGTGTTGTCGGCGCAAAGCCCCACGACGATGCCCGGCTATTCTCCGAGCGCGGCGGCGACGCAACGGCGCCTCGAGCAGGAGGCCATCCAGGCGCCGCAGGCCACGCGGGCGCGGACGCACTCCGCCGCCCTGTCGAAGGAGCCGCATGTGGCGGGCACGCCGGCCCAGAAGCGCACCGCCGACTACGTGATCGACCAGATGAAGGCGATGGGGCTCGAGACTGAGTTGCGGAGCTACGACGTGTATCTGCCGCATGCCACCGGCGTGAAGATCACGAGTATGGGGCGCGATACGACCGTACTCGACGTGCAGGAGCCGGGCATCCCGAGCGATGCCTCCACGATGCTGCCGCAGTATCTGCCGGTGAACGGCTACGGCGGCGCGGGTGTGGGTGAAGGCGAACTGGTGTTCGTGAACTTCGGTCTGATCGAGGACTACGCCACGCTGGATTCGATGGGCGTGTCGGTGAAGGGCAAGGTGGTGCTGGCGCGGTATGGGCGGAGTTTCCGCGGCATCAAGTCGCGTGAGGCGGAGAAGCGTGGGGCGGTGGCGGTGCTCATCTACACCGATCCGCTCGACGACGGCTTCGTGCAGGGCGATGTGTATCCCGAAGGACCGATGCGTCCGTTGCGCGGCCTGCAGCGTGGCAGCGTGTTCAACGGCACCGGTGATCCGCTCACTCCGGGGTATGCCAGCAAGCCGGGGGCGCCGCGCCTCAAGCCGGAAGAGACGGCGGTGCCGAAGGTGCCGGTCGTGCCGATCAGCGCCGCGAATGCGCAGGCGTTGCTGGCGCAGGTGCGGGGCACGGATATCCCACGCAACTGGCAGGGTGGTATGGCGTTGCGCTATCACGTCGGGCCGGGTCCGGTGCGCGTGCGCGTCGAAGTGACCACCGACGAAGCGACGGCCGGCACGAAGCAGATTCACAACACGCTTGGGCTTCTGCGTGGCAGTACGTATCCGAACGAATACGTGTACATCGGGTCGCATCG
>CAITQY010000560.1 GCA_903894655.1 uncultured Gemmatimonadota bacterium | reverse complement strand
CTCGGCACTTCGCTACCGGCGTGCTTCCCCGCGCGCATGGCAGCGAGCGCCACGGGTGTGTGCCAGGGCCACGGGGTGGCCGTGTACACGAAATCGATGTCGTCGCGCTGCACGAGCCGCTCGAAATCGCGTTCGCCGTTGGTGTACAGCGCCGGTGCCTTGCGGCCCGCTTTCACCACGCGATCAGCGGCGCGCTGCGCCTTCTCCGGCACTATATCGGCCAGCGCCGTGATTTCCACGCCGTCGATGGCGAGCAATTCGCTCAGCACCGAACTCCCGCGCAGCCCCGTACCCACGATCGCGATGCGTACGGTCGCATGTTTGTCGAACGGCACGCCCATCATGCTGCCGTTGCCGGCCAGCCGCGGCGGGGTGAGGTCGACGCGCCAGTCATCGGTGCTGGCCAGCAAGCGCGCCGGCGCGCCGGTGACCGCCGCCGCCGCGAGCGCAGCGGCGGCCCCGCTCAACAGGTCACGGCGGGAGACGCTACGCGATTCGCCCTGGCGGAGATCGTTCGAGTCGTCGTTCACGCGTCCATCCGGATGACGGAGTCATCGCCGAGGTTCATGCTGCCGTTCACACCGTGCACGACCACGCGATCCCCGAGGAAGGCATCGTGCAACTGCGCGTGCTCGATGGTCGTGTGCACGCCGATCACGGCATTGGTTACGGTCGCATGGCGCACCGTGCTGCCCGCGCCAAGGGACACGTTCGGGCCCACGGTCGCATGCTCGATGGTGCAGCCGTCTTCGATGTACACCGGCTCCACGATCGTGGCGCCTTCGCCCAGCGTGTCCGGGCGACGGGCCCGTCCCTTCTCGAGCATCGTGCGATTGGTGTCGAGGAGCGTCTCGAGCTGACCGGCGTCATACCACCCGTCGACATCCACGACTTTGATCTTGGCGCCGTGATCGATCATGTACTGGAAGGCATCCGTGAGATACCACTCACCCTTGTTCGGCGCGGTGGTGAGCACGTGGTCGATGCCCTCGAACAGCAGCTTCCAGTTCTTGATGTAATACAGGCCGATGTTCGCCCGTTTGGAGATCGGCTCTTTCGGCTTTTCCACGATCTTCGTCATGTGACCATGCTCGTCGGTGACCACCACGCCGAAGCGCTGGTAGTCCTCGACTTCCTTGGTCCAGATGATGCCGTCGTCGTCACTGTCCTTGAGGATGGTCAGGTCGGCATCGAAGATCGTATCGACGAAAATGATCAGCACTGGCTGATCGACGAACGACTTCGCCAGCGCCACCGCGCCGGCGGTGCCGTCCTGTACCGCCTGCTCGATGAACACACTCGGAATGTCATACGTCGTGCGGGCGTACGCTTCGACTTTGTCCTTGAGGTGGCCGGTGATGTAGACCACCTGCTCCACGTTACCGAGCCTGAGCACGTCGTCCATGACGTAGCTCATGACCGGGCGGCCGGCGACCTTCAGCATCGGCTTCGGCGTCACGTGCGTATGCGGACGAAGGCGCGTGCCTTTGCCGGCGAGAGGGATGATGACCTTCATGTCGAATTCGGTCCCGAGTGGCGGGGTGAATCGGGTGCTCCTGCAGATCGACGCAAGATGCAGAACGGCGCCGTCCTCGGGGAGGGGCGGCGCCGTACGAAGTGCTGCGGAGTCCGGGCAGGATCAGGCCCGCGTGGAGCGACCGGCGCCTCAGGGGGCGCTGGTCCCCTCGCGACCGTACCGATCCTTGATCCGGACGACATCATCCAACTCCGGCGTGCTGGCTTCCAGGACGTCACAATCGGTAATGGCTTCCATGTAGTGGATCGTGCCCGGCGTGATCCGAAACGACTGCCCGGCGGTCAGACGCTGGTCCTGCAGCTCGGTTTCGCCCGGCAGCTGCACCCAGTACTTCATGTCGCCCTGCAGCAGATAGACGGTTTCGTCCTTCCGCTCGTGGTACTGCACGGACAAGGCCTGTCCGGCCGTGATGTGCAGGATCTTGCCCACGTACCGATCGGTGTGGGCCCAGATCGTCTCATGCCCCCACGGTTTCGGCACATGCCGGACTTCGACGCGACCGCTCATGCAACGCTCCAGAATCGTAGACGAATCATGCGCCCCCATCTTGCTTCTGACGGACGACCGGCACCCGCGCGGCGTAAACGAAGACACCAGGCGGGCCAGGCTCGCCCGGATGTGCATCGGGGGAGCGCACTACCGTGCACTCCCCCGTTCCTTCAAGATACGACTGGAGCCACCTCAGACGCGTGACGCACCCATGCGACGACGCAGCAGGGCGAGCTTACGGCGTAACGAGCCGTCCATCACCGTGTCGCCGATGCGGACCACCACACCACCGAGGATGCTCGGATCGACGGCGAGATGCGGCACGACCGTCTTGCCGACGATGGCCGACAAGCGCTTGCCGATCTCGTC
This sequence comes from uncultured Gemmatimonadota bacterium, assembly GCA_903894655.1. Lineage (GTDB taxonomy): Bacteria > Gemmatimonadota > Gemmatimonadetes > Gemmatimonadales > Gemmatimonadaceae > Gemmatimonas. The sequence continues at coordinate 2,290 of CAITQY010000560.1, read as the reverse complement.
GCGCTCGTCGTCGCCCGTTTCACGTGCCACGGTGACACGAGCATGCACGATGCCCGCCGAGGCGTCGAGCAGCGTGTCGTACTCGTTGGCGACGATCGGGATGAGCATCTGGCGTCGGTTTTTCACCAACTGCTGCAGGAAGCGCAGGAACAGGCGCGGCACGCGATCACCAAGCGCCTTGGTCAGCACCGCCGACTTCTGGTCGGCCGCGATGCGCGGCGACTCGAGAAAGCGAAAGAGCGTGATGTCGGTTTCGATCGCGGTCGCGATCTGCCGCAACATGGAGCCCCACCCCGTCGCATCCTCGGCCTTGCGCGCGAGGGACAGCAGCGCCTCGGCGTAGTTACGGGCGACCGATTCGCCCTGCACGCCGGCTGGCATCAGCGCGTACCCTTCGCGCCGTCGAGCGACGCCAGGAAGCTCTCGACAATCTTGCGGTTGCCGGCTGAATCGAGATTCTGCTCGATCACACGGGACGCGCCCGCGATGGCGAGGTCGATCGCTTCAGTGCGCAGGGCGGCGATGGCGGCCGCCTTCTCGCCCTCGATCGACCGACGCGCCTGCTCGATCATCTCTTCCTGCTGCGACTTGGTGAGCGCGAGCAGATCGGTGCGCATCTTCTCGGCCGTGGCGCGGCTGTCGGCGATGATCTGCTGCGCGTCGGTCCGCGCGGCTTCGAGGAGGGCCTTTTGCTGCGCGAGCAGCGACTCGGCCGCGGCACGATCGCGCTTGGCGCCTTCGATCGCGTCTTCGAGCGCCTTCTCCCGCGCCTCGACGGCAGCGAAGATGGGCTTGAAGGCGAACTTAGAGAGGACGACCAGCAGGAGGACGAAGATGACGAGCGTCCAAGCCATCAAGCCGACATTCGGGTCGAGCAGATTCGGCGGACCACCTTCGGCGGCTTCCGACGCAAAAGCCGGAGACGCGGTGACGGCGATCAGGGTAGCAAGCGCGCCGATACGGCGGGCGGAAAGAGCGAGCATGGAGAGGTCCACGAGAAGAAGAGAATGCGGTGGGGCGCCCGGATGGACGCCCCACGCGCGAACACGTTAGAACGTGATCTTGCCCTGGATCTGGAAGCCGATCACGACGCCGAACAGCGCGGCGCCTTCGATGAGCGCGGCCAGAATGAGCGCGGCGGTCTGGATACGACCCGCGGCTTCCGGCTGACGCGCCATGCCTTCAACGGCCGAACCACCGATGCGGCCGATGCCCATGCCGGCGCCGATCACGGCACCACCGGCAGCGATGCCGGCGCCGATCATGGCGAGGCCCTTCGGATCCTGAACAACCGGCGCAGCGGCCTGGAGGAGACCCATGATTTCCATCGTAACGCTCCGAAAATAGTCGTTGAGAAATGCACTCCCGGCGGCGGTATCAGCTACCGCGTCCCGTCAGCGGGCCGAGGCCCAACGGGGATCACCGATCGCTCGATCGGTTACAGCTCTCATGGGCAGGGGGAGGACCTGCCCGGAGAGTAAAAACGTCTAGTGGTGTGCTTCGCGGATCTGACCGATGAACACGCACGCCAGCAGTGTGAAGATGAACGCCTGCAGGAAGCTCACGAACAGTTCGAGCATGCTGATCGCGGTCGCCATGAGCACCGGCACGCCGGCCAGCGCCCACGACTGGAACGCGAAAATCAGGCCGATGAGCGCGAGGAGCACGATGTGTCCGGCGGTCATGTTCGCGAACAAACGGATCGTGAGCGCGAACGGCTTGGAGATCTTGCCCACCATTTCGACCGGCGACATGACGAAGAACATCACGACGCGCATGACGATGGGCAGGTCCTTGTTCCAATAGAACAGCGTGTTCAGGTAGCCCAGGCCATTGGCGCGGATGCCCGCGACCTCCACGACGACGGCCGTGATGATGGCCAGCGTGGCGGTCACCGCGATGTTACCGGTGGCCGTGGAGCCATACGGGATCATCCCGAACAGATTGCAGGTGAGGATGAAGAAGAACAGCGTGAGCGCGAAGGGTACGAAGGCCTCGCCGTGATGGCCGACATTCGGCAGCACGACTTCGTTGCGCAGGTACAGCGCCATGGCTTCCATCGCCCCGGCAAAGCCTTTGGTGCGACCCTCATGCTCGTGCTGCTTTTTCGAGGCCGACGCGGCGCTGATGAGCACCACCGCCACGATCACCGCCGCCAACAGCATGAACACGACCTGCTTGGTGGGCGAGAGATCGACTTCCATGCTGCCGATGTGCACTGGCGCGAATTTGGGAAGGTCGACTTCCTTCGCGAGGTGCCTGTTCAGCCACGGGATTTCGAGGTGCGAGG
>CAITQY010000559.1 GCA_903894655.1 uncultured Gemmatimonadota bacterium | reverse complement strand
TGGGGGGTGTTGCCACTTTGCGTCAGCGTGACGGGCAGCCAATGGTGACGGACAACGGCCAGCACATCATCGACGTTGCCGGGTTGCACATCACTGACCCGCTGGCGCTCGAATCGATGGCCAATCAATGGCCAGGTGTGGTCACCGTGGGGGTGTTCGCGCACCAAAAGGCGCACATCTGCCTGTTGGCAACGACCGAGGGTGTCAAGACCCTCGCGTTCAACACGCCCTAGAACCTGATTCCGACCGGGTTCGAGGGACCCGTGGCAGGTTGTTCGGGCTGCGTGGCGGTCTCTGCGGGCTTCTCATCGGCACGGGCCTGCGCCTCCTCGGGCTTGCCCGGTGCGGGTTTCTGGATGGCGACCAGCGGCCGGGGCGGCAGCGCGCGGTAGCCAGCTGGCAACACGGACGTCGCGGGGTAGTTCGCAGCACTCAGGAACTGCGACCATTCGACTTCCGAGAAGCCCTTTATTTTCTGGCCACCAATGGACAGAAAGGGCAGGTTGTTGGCGCCACTGAGGCGTTGCAGCGCCTCACCATCCTCTGGCGTGCTGATCGTGTATTCGGCGAACGGTATGCCGCGGGCCTGCAGCAGAGACCGCCCGGAACTGCAGGGCGCACAGTTGGCGGCCGAATACAAGGTGACCGGATAACGGGCAACTGCCTGGCGGAGTTCATAGGGCAGTGCGGCGTCACTGCCGCCGGGCAAAGGTTTGCCTGCTGCGGACGTGGCTGTAGCCTGAGACGCCTGGGCGGGTGGTTTGTCCGAGAACGTGACTTTTCCATCGGGCCCGACGATCCGGTAGATTGTCTGGGCACCAACCAGCCCGGACACCGAAACCAGTGCCAGGCAACACACTGCAAATTTTGCGGACGCGCTCGACATTGTCATAAGTTCATCCCCCTTCCTGTGGCGCGGTGGCCTCCATGCCCTGGTGCCGCAACAAGGCGTCCAGCCGCGGCTCTCGCCCGCGGAACTCCTTGAACGACTCCATTGCAGGTCGGCTACCCCCGGTTTCCAATATGGCTTGCCGGTATTTTCTGCCGGTTTGAAGATTCGGCTGGCCTTCATCCCCGGCCGATTCCTCAAACGCCGCATAGGCGTCAGCGCTCAATACCTCGGCCCACTTGTAGCAATAGTAGCCGGCCGCGTAGCCCCCGGCAAATATGTGGCTGAATGTGTGTGCGGTGCGGCTCCATTGCGGTGGCTGCACCACAGCCACTTCGTCACGCACCTGGCGCAGCAGTTGCATGACGTCGCCCGCCGGGTCGTGGTCGGTGTGGAGCAACATGTCGAACAGCGAGAACTCGATCTGGCGCAGCGTCTGCATGCCGCTCTGGAAATTGCGGGCAGCCAGCATTCTGTCGAAGAGCATCCGCGGCAGGGGTGCGCCGGTGTCGGCATGTGCTGTCATGTGGCGCAGTACGTCCCACTCCCAGCAGAAGTTTTCCATGAATTGGCTGGGCAGTTCGACAGCGTCCCATTCGACACCGCTGATGCCCGAGACCTGGCGTTCGTTCACCTGGGTCAGCATATGCTGAAGACCATGACCGAATTCGTGGAACAGCGTGAT
>CAITQY010000558.1 GCA_903894655.1 uncultured Gemmatimonadota bacterium | reverse complement strand
GGCATAGAGCAGCTGGTCGGCGCGCGCGAGCAGCTCGCACAGCGACGCGGTGTCCGTCGAGCGGACGCGCGTATGCCCCACGGTCAGCGAGAGCGCCATCGGTAACTCCCCCGACGCGTTGAACAGGGCGAGGCGTTCGTCGAGGCGCTTCTGTATCGCCCGAGCGCCCATCACATCGGCGTCGAGCGCCAGGATCGTGAACTCGTCACCGCCCATGCGCGCGACCACGTCGCAGTCGCGTACTGTGCTCTTGAGCAGGCGTGAGACGGCCATCAGGGCACGATCACCCGTGGCGTGACCGTAGGTGTCGTTGACCTGCTTGAAGTCGTCCATATCGACGTACATGACCACCGAGTCCTTCCCCTGCCGGCGCGCGATGCGCAGGTGCTGCTCGGCGAGGGCCATGAAGCCACGACGGTTGTTCAACCGGGTGAGATCGTCGGTCAGGCACGCCTTCCGCATGCGAAGTTCGTCGCGTTTGGGCAGCGAGATGTCGCGCACCGTCACGGCCAGGCCATCGGCGGTCGGTGAGGCTTGGTGGAAGAGCCAGCTGGCGGCAACGGCGCGGCGGTCCACGCGAAGCTCTTCCACGACGGCGGTGCGCAACGTGATGGCATCGACGTAGCGTTCGAATAGCATGTCGGCCATCGGCGTGGGCAGGGCTTCGCGGAGGCGACGTCCCATCAGTTGCTCCCGGGTGCGATACAGCGTCGCGGCGCCGCTGCTGTTCACGTCGGCGATGTCGAAATCGGTGATCTCACCCTCGGCGGTGCGAACGGCGCGGAGCAGGAACATCCCGTCCACGTTCGACTGCATGGCGTCCTGCAGTCCGCGGATGCGATCACGCAACGATGCGTCGGCCTGCATGCGGAGGAGCAATTCGCGGTGCAGCAGGCGCCAACCGGCGATCGCGATGAGGAGCGCCGCGGCCGACAGCAGGGGGGCGGCATCGACGAAGCTGGGAACGGCGTCGAATGGCGCGCTGGCCGACAATGTCACGGCCGCGAACGCGAGGAGGGTGATGACGCCCCAAAACGGGGTACGAACGGCAAGTCGATCGAGCATGAACGGAGGGGTTGATGCTTGTCGGGATTTCGGAACCGCCATCGGTCCGGGGAGATTCCCGCCCACGTCGCACCATACGTGTGGCAACCTTGTCTATCGCAACCTGCGTGCCGCTGATCCGCTCATGCGCATTCCACCGGCGGCGTGAGCTCATTATTTTCAAGTAAGTCATTGTCAATATTCACTTTACAGATTTTCGACGCGGCCGGTCGAGAGTCGCTGCACCAGGCCAGCCGGCAGGCTTTGCCGGCTGCCGCGACCGGTCCCATGCGGGCAATCCCGCTGGGACCGGTCGGCAATTTCTGCCGGTTTGTCTAGTCGGCGCCCAACAGCAGCCGTGTTTCGATCGCTTCGTGGCGGGCTTCGCTGGCCGGATCGGGGCGCAGCAGCGACACCAGAATGCCGGTCGCGAACGACAGGGGAATCGTGACCAGCGCCGGATTCTTGAGCGGAAAGATGGCGGTGGCATGGTGCAGCAGATCGATCTGCACGGCCGGCGAGAG
>CAITQY010000557.1 GCA_903894655.1 uncultured Gemmatimonadota bacterium | reverse complement strand
TGGCGTGGTCCGACTTAGTATCGGAGACCAAGGTCCTGCACGAGCGTGCGATACTGCTGCACGTCCGTACGCTTCAAATAGTCAAGGAGGCGGCGACGCTTGCCCACCATCTTGAGTAGCCCGCGGCGACCATGATGGTCCTTCGCGTGCGTACGAAAATGTCCCGTGAGGTAATTGATGCGATCCGTGAGGATGGCAACCTGAACCCGGGTCGATCCGGTATCCACATCGTGGGACCGGTACTTGTCGATCGTGAGTGCCTTATCGAACGCCATCGTCGTAATATTCTCAGCGCGTGTCGTGCGCAGCCTTTTGTGCGCGCAATAGTAGGAAGCATAAAAGTGTAGTCCACCGTGCCCCGTCTGTAAAGGACCTTTACGTGCCTGACCGTTATTTGGGGCAAATAATCAGCAAATACCAGGTGACCCGGCTGCTCGGCTCGGGCGCCTTCTCGTGGGTATACGAGGCGATCGACCAGGATTTGGAGATCCCGGTCGCCCTCAAAATCCTGCGCCCAGAATTTTCTGGACAGGAGCTCGCGGAAGCCCGCTTCCGTCGAGAAGCGGCCACCGCCGCCCGTCTCCGGCATCGGAACATCGTCACCGTCCGCGATGTCGGGCAGGTCGACGGCACGGTGTTCGTCGCCATGGATCTGCACCCGCTCACCCTCGAACGTCGGCTCGCCTTGGCCGGCAGGCTCCCGGAGGTGGAATGCATCCGGATCGGCACCGATGTCGCATCGGCCCTGGCGATCGCCCACGCCGGCGGCGTCATCCATCGCGACATCAAGCCGGACAACATCCTGCTGAGCACCGACGGCGAGGCCGTGGTCGCCGATTTCGGTCTCGCCCGCGCGCTCGCCAGCGCGCCGGCGCTCAGCGCCACCAATCAGGTGATGGGCACGCCCCACTACTTCAGCCCGGAACAGGCGCGTGGTCAGGAGATCGACGGTCGCAGCGATCTCTACGCACTCGGGGTCACCCTGTACCGCGCGGCGACCGGCCACCTGCCCTTCGAGGGGGATGATTGGTACGCCGTGGCCAAGCACCACATCGAAACGGCGCCCGAACCACCACGAACATTCGCCCGCGAACTCAGTCCAGCATTCGAGGCAATCGTTCTCCGGTTGCTCGCCAAGCAACCCGATCAGCGCTACCAGTCGGCCACGCAACTGCTCGACGCCCTCGGCGCACTCCCCGGCGCACCCGAGCGAAGCGGCTTCACCTCGCGCCGCAGCGCCCACACGGTCGACGCGTTTCCCGCCGTTCGCGCCTCGGCGCGCCCGGGCGTCGTCGTCACCGCCATCCTTGTGATGGGCACCGCGCTGACTTGGATGCTTCTGCGCGACCAACCCGCGTCGACGCGACCGGGGGGAGGCACGTCGGGCGATTCGGCGGTGCGCGCTACCGTTCAGCCGTCAGGCATCGGCACGCCGGCGGACAGCGCCCTCGGAGTCCGCGTCGGTCCGCTCGGCACGACCGCCTCGGCACTCACCACGGCAGCGGCGGCCGCCGACAGCAAACGGACGGTATCGCGGTCGCGCCCCGTCACCGTGCGCACCGCGTGGGCGGAGATCGAGGCGCCCGATTCCGCGCAGATCTACGTCGACAATCGCCTCGTGGGCACCAGACGCTACAGTGACGAATTCCCGGCCGGAGCCAAGCTCGCGGTCCGAGCCGTACTCGCCAACGCATCGACCTCCTGCACCACCGCCGTTCGTGACACCGCGATCACGCTCAAAGCCGGCGACCGAGTGGCCCTGAGCCTGCCCGTTCGGGGGTGCGCCGTGGTCAGCTACGACGTGACACCGCGCGATGCGCGCGTCACGTTCACGCCGCTGGACGGCGGACCGTCCGTTGAGCTGCGCGCCGACAGCGCTCGCGCCCTCTCACTGCCCGAAGGACGCTACGAAGTGCGCATCCAAGCCCCGCGTTGCGTCATGGGCACCGACACGCTCCAGGTGGCACGCCGGGCCGACGACGCGGCGATCACGCGTCGATTCCCTTTGATCTGCAGCTAGTTGACCGAGACCGGCAGGAACGACGCGCGCGGCGTCAGCGAACCGCCGCGGTCGTACCTAGGCCAACGGCGCTCCCCACGAGGGTGCCGATCCAGAATAGTTTCGTTCCCCACCATGGCGTCCGCGGCGGGGGGACGAGCAGGAAATGGTCGGTCGTGACACGGGCCACCTGAGACGTCACGAGCGCCGTCGCCGTCGTGCTGTCGCGTCGGAGAATCGTGAGCCGAGCCACGAGTGCATCACGACGCACCGGATCGACAGCGTACGCGGAAAGCCCAGCGCGCAACCAGCGGCTCTCGAACACGCGAAACGTGGCTGTGCTGTCGTCGACGACATCGATCTCGAAACGCGCAGCGTCGCGCGGAATCCGCGGTAGCACCGGCACGAGTGGTGCTGCCGATCGTTCCGGGCGATGACAGCCGCTGCCGGCCACGGTCAGCAGCGCGACGAACCCCAACATCGCGCGGCGCGCCGCGGCCGCGCTCTTCATCGACTCAATTCGTGAAGAGATTGCGCAGATCATTGAACGTGACGAGCACGATCAACGCCAGCACCGCCAGGACGCCAACGCGGGCAAAACCTTC
>CAITQY010000556.1 GCA_903894655.1 uncultured Gemmatimonadota bacterium | reverse complement strand
ATGATCCGGTCCACCCGCGGCACGGTCGCGGTACCAATCGCCATCGCGGCGATCGCGCCTGCTCCGCCCAGTGCGAAGACCCGATCCACTCCCGCCAAGGCGGCGGCCGCCAGCACGACGGGCGACGGCAGCCCGTTGGGGCCCGGCGGCGAACAGACAATCACTTCACCCACTCCAGCCACTCGGGCCGGGATCGCTCCCATCAGGAGTGAGCTCGGATAGGCGGCCCGTCCGCCCGGCGCGTAGATCCCAACGCGCCCGAGCGGGTCCGGGCGACGTCCCACGCGGATGCCGGGTTCGGGCGAGCACTCGGTGGCCACCGGACGGAAGGCTTCGTGCACAGCGGCAATGTTGCGGGCCGACCGCTCGAGCACCCGCCGTAACTCCGGATCCAGCGCCGCCAGCGCCGCGTCCCATGCTGCCCGCGGCACTTCGATGGCCGGTAGTGCGACCCCATCGAAATCCTGGGCGAAGGCGAGGAGTGCGGCATCGCCTTCCTCGCGAACGCGAGTGATGATCGCCGTCGTTCGGCTGCGAACAGTCGTGTCGGTGGTTGACGAGCGATCGACGATGGCCTGACGGCTCGCGGCATCGAGGGCCGCGAGCGGTCCGCGCGCACGTAGCTCAAGCGCAGAGGCGGTGGTCACGGCACGAGCCTTTCGATACGGGTCACGAGGATGCCTTCGCCGCCGAGGGATCGCAGCTGCGAGATGGTGCGATAGATGGTGTCGGCGGCGACCACGGCGTGCACGGCGACGTACTTCCCGTGATCGGCGATCTCGATGACCGTTGGGCCATTGAGGCCGGGGAGCACGGCGCGCACCTGCTCGAGGGCCGAGCGGGGCACGTTGGCCATGAGATAGCGCTGGCCGCGGGCCCGGATCACCGAACCAAGGGCGGTGACCAGGTCGTTCAGCTCCTGCACGCGCGACGGGTCACCGTTGCGGGGGCCGTTGGCGGCGGTCACGAGGTGGGCACTCGACTGCATGACCGTCTCGATCTCGCGCAGCCCGTTCATCTTGAGGGTGGAGCCGGTTGAGGTGAGATCCACGACGATATCGGCGATGCCTAAGTGGGGCGCGATTTCGGCGGCCCCCGAGACCGGCACGACTTCCACGGGTCGGCCGCGCGACTCGAAGAAGGTGCGCGTGATGCGGGGGAAGACGGTGGCGACGCGGGCCGGCGTGCCGTTGGCGCCGATGTCTTCGACCGAGCGAATGCCCGAGTCGTCCTTGGCGGCGACGACGAGGCGGCACTTGCCGAACCCGAGGTCGAGGTGCGAGCGGAGGTCGCGTCCTGACTCCGTGACCAGGTCCATGCCGGTCACGCCCACATCGGCGGCGCCGTCGCCGACGAACTCCGGGATATCCTGGGCGCGGACGAAGATGGCTTCGAACTCTCCCCCGAGAGAGGCCGTGAGGGCGCGTTCCCCCGACGAACGGACCTCGAGCCCGGCATCGTTGAACAGCTCACGGGTGTCTTCACTCAGGCGCCCTTTGTTGGGTAGCGCGATTCGTAGCATGACGGTCGGTGATAAGGAGAGCAGGACTGGAAAAACAAACGGCCCGTCCGAAGGGACGGGCCGAGGATCGCTTGGGTGCTTCGGGATCAGCGCGCTGTGCTGGTCACCGTGGCATACACGAAGCGCCCCGACCCGGAAGGCCGTGGCTGCGATGCGCATGATGGTGGCAGAAGCTGTGCATGATGAAGAGGAGCGTAGTGGGGTTGCGGACGCCCGTCAAGGACGAAAAAGCGGAGGGCACTTGGCGTTTGGACGGGCTTGTGAATAAGTTCACAATGCTCGTAGGGCCCTACGCGCACAGGACTCGTCCTGTAGATCAGTAAAAATTTTCGATCAGGCTCTAGGAGGCCTCTCGACATGCGGTTTCTCGGCTTTGCAGTAGTAACGGGCGCGGCGATCATGCTTGGCGCTTGTGGTGGAGAGAAGGCCCCCGCGACGGATTCGGCGGCGGCTCCGGCGGCTGAAGCAGCAGCGGCTCCGGCCGAAGCGGCTCCGGCGGCGGGCGCGATGGCCCCGATCACGGGCACCACGCACGAAGTGAAGATGATCGGCGACGGCACTGGCTATAAGTTCGAGCCGGCCGCCCTCACGATTGCCGCCGGCGACGGCGTCAAGTTCGTCCTGGTCAGCGGTGGCCCGCACAATGTCGCGTTCGATCCGGCCGCGGTTCCGGCCGCTGGGAAGGCGCAGCTCTCGGCCAACATGCCGGAGCAGGCTGGTGAGCTGTCGGGCAAGATGATGCTGAACGCCGATGAGTCGTACACGATCTCGTTCGGTGGCGTGGCGGCTGGCGAGTACGCGTTCCATTGCACGCCGCACCTTGCCATGAACATGAAGGGCGTGATCACGGTCAAGTAATTCGAACGGTCTCCGTTCGGCAGGAAACCGCGGGGGCTGGCGAATTTCGCCAGCCCCCGCGTTCGTTTGCACAGACTCAGGTCGAAGCGTCCCACGGTGCGCGGTCTGTGGCGCGGGGCGTGGTTGTCGGCTAGTGTCCGACTCATGTGGGCCGATACGCTGTTATCACTCGAACGTGGTCACCTGATCCGCCTCGCGCTGTGGGCCGGCGCGTGTGTGTTGAGCGGGACGTCACTGCTGGCGTGGTTGATGGTGCGTCGCGCAACGGCGCCGCTGTTACGGCATTTCGCGATGCAAACCGCCGCGTGGGGGGCCGTCAACCTGGCCATCGTGGCGTGGGCGTGGCGCGGACTCGCGTTTCGCGACTTTGCCGGCACGCAGCGCCTGCTCAACGTGCTCTGGTTGAACACCGGTCTTGACGTGGGGTATGCGGCGGTCGGTGTTACGCTGGCGCTGATGGCGTGGCGTTGGGGACAGCGCCTCGGCGGTATCGGGGCCGGTCTCGGGGTCGTGGTGCAGGGCGTGGCTCTCGCCTTGCTCGACCTCCGTCTTATCGCGGCCATCGGTCCGCTGCAATAATCGGCAGCGCGTCCATCGGTTCTTCGCCTGTCGGCACTTCGTCGTCTCCTTTTTCGTTGGGCTCGCATGGAACCCGTCATCCCTGATCTTCGCGCCGAGCCGCGTGCGAGTGCGTACGCGCAGCTGCTCGAGATGCAGTCGTTGCTGCTCGAGGGGAGTGACGATGCCATTGCCGGCATGGCGACGGTCAGCGCACTGCTGCACCACGCGTTCGGTCATCTCTGGACGGGGTTCTATCGAGTGGTGGAGTCTGGCCGCCTGTTGCGCGTTGGCCCGTATCAGGGGTCACTGGGGTGTCAGGAGATCACCTTCGGGCGTGGCGTGTGCGGGACGGCGGCGGCCGAACGCCGGACTGTGGTCGTGGCCAACGTGCATGACTTCCCGGGGCACATCACCTGCGATCCGCGATCGCAGAGTGAGATCGTGGTGCCGGTGTTCGACGCGTCCGGCGCGCTGATGGCCGTGCTCGACATCGACTCCTCGATTCCGTCCGCCTTCGGCGACGTCGATCGCGACGGGCTCGAACAGTTGGTGGCTTGGTTTGCCCGCGCGACGTACGTTCCCGTCTCTACCTGACTCCTCCGTCGCCCCGTCGATGACCGGCTATTCCGATCGGATCAACCACGCCTTTGCCTTCGCGGCGAAGCACCACGATCAGCAGGTCCGCAAAGGCACGCGGCTCCCGTATCTCACGCATCCGGCGAATGTCGCGGTGATTCTCACCCGCTATGGGTGCGGCGAAGACGCGGTGGTGGCGGGTATCCTGCATGATGTCGTGGGCGACTGCGTTCGCGGTGGATGGACGCGCGAGACGCTCGACGAGCGCATCGGCACCAAGTTCGGCGACAGCATGCTCGAGATGCTGTTGTCCGTGACGGAGCGTCGCACGGATGATGACGGCGTCGAGCTCGCGTCGGACGATCGCAAGGACGACTTCCTCGCACGGCTCTCCCTCGCGAGTGCCGATGCGCTTTGGGTCTGCGCCGCCGACATGGTGCACAGCGCGAACTCCATTCTCTCCGATCTGCGCCGCACGTCGTTTCCCGAGACCGTGTGGGGACGCTTCGCTGCCGGACGCGACGGCACGGTGCGCCAGTACGCCCGCGTGAGCGAGCGACTGCGCGAGATCGGGTTCACCGCTCCGATCGTGGACGAACTCGCCCACGCCGCTGCGGAGCTGGGCCGGATCT
>CAITQY010000555.1 GCA_903894655.1 uncultured Gemmatimonadota bacterium | reverse complement strand
TTCACGAGCTGGGCCACGAATTCCATCTTTACGTCACCTCCCATCGGGGTAGTCACGTGTGTCCCGCTCGGGACTCCACATGCTTGTCGAGGTTGGCTCCGCTCCTACTGCTTGGCCTGCCCGCTCAGCTCCGCTCTAGACGGTTGACGGGGACGTTTCTTGTGTCGTCTCGTTCAGACGATGGGGGGTGGTCGTAAAAAGAAGCGCCAGCCTTCAGCGCTCCACGAAGTGTGCTAACGATCGAGGTACATCCAACGGTTGGTCGCATCCAGCACCGCGAGCACAGCGCTCGTTTCGGCACTTTCACGCACTTCACAGCTTCCGGTCAGCAGGACGGGCTCGCGTCCCACGCGCGCCGCGACGCTGACAAAAATGAACACGCGATCGAAGGCATCGATCTGCTTCGCACCTTCCAGCGCCAGCGAGCGTTCGCTGCCCGCCATGGCCTTCGAGGCGGCGATGATCGCCAACATCGTGGCCCGTGCCGCCAGGTCGATCCGCGCTCGCTCGCTTTCCTGACCCTCGCACTCGCCCACAAATTCCTGTCCATCCCGGCTCAGGGTGACTCGGCACAGCACCCCGCGCGAACGCGACCGCCGAACCTCGACATCCTCAAAAATCAGCACCCGACGGCTGGCCGGGATCGCATCAGCCATCGGCGCGATGGGCGAATTGGCACGAACGGCCCCTCCCATGTGACCACCGGCGGACGCAGAGGCAACGTTTTCGGCCGCCGAAACTGGCGCCGCAACAGGCGCCGCAGGCGCCGCCGCCGGCGTCGGGACGGAAGACGCGCCACCATCCATCGCGCTCAGACCGGCCGGAGCCGCTGTCGCGGTAGGCAGGTCGGCCGCCCGCGGGGCGTCCAAGGTCGTCGCAATCGAGATCTTTCGGTGGTTGACCCGAAGACCGAGCTGCGCCATCAGCGCGCTCTCAATGTTGCGAACGGTGTTCTTCGGGAGGACCAGATCGGTGGTCAGCACGTGGATCTCGTCCACGGCACCGGTCTCGTTGGGCACGATGCGCACCGACAGCACCCCGGGAAGGGTGGAAATCAGCTCCTCGGCCCTACGAATAGGCAGCACACTCCCCGCAATCGTACCGGAGGGGCTCTGAGGGAACGTCATGCCGAAATTGACTGGTATAGACAGGAATGTCTCCGCGGCGAATGCATGCCAAACACCTTTGTTCGGTTCTCTGAAGAGCTAATATGTGATCACGGCCGATTTCCTGCAAGCCTCAGCAATTCACAAGGTGTTGCGGGGCATGGACGTACCGGCCCGGACCTCAAGTCTTGTCGAGGGAGGTGACCTCGTCGCCCTCATCCCCGATGCCTTCCCCGTCATACTCCCGAAGCTTCCGGTACAGGGTGCGCTCTCCGATCCCCAGCAGATCGGCCGCTTTCCGTCGATTCCCGCCCATGTCGCGCAGCGCCGCCTGAATCGCCATCCGCTCGATTTCCGCCATCGTCATTCCGGGCCCGAGCGTGATCACCGTGGCCGGCGAGCCCTGCTCCCGCGGCTCGATGCCACGCATCAATCCGACACCCGGCATCGGCACCACCTCGTCTGCCGCTGCCCCTGACACCGCAGACGGTACCCGCACGTCTCCC
>CAITQY010000554.1 GCA_903894655.1 uncultured Gemmatimonadota bacterium | reverse complement strand
TTCATGGTCGACGATCCGGAAGGGGCGTCGATGGCGCGTACGATTTCCGTCGAGATGTTGACGACGCGCGACATCGACATGCTCGCGAGCTACCTGCAGGGACTGCCGCAGCCGGTGCGCGGCGACGCCACTGAACGTATTCGCGCCGTGGGCGCGGGAGCACCGAAATGAGTGATGCTGTCTCTCCGACGTCCGGCCCCGATTCGCTGCGGGTCTATGTGAACGAACGTGGCGTGTCGGTGCCGCACGGCTCGGTCGCGGTCGACGCCGTGCGCGCGCTCTTCCCCGACTTGGCCACGGAGGTCGATGCGGGTCGGCAACGGCTCACCGACAGCCGCGGGTTGCCGGTGGAGGCGACGCAGGCGCTGGTGGGCGGATCGATTTATCGGGTCGTGCCGGTACGCGAGCGGAGTGATGCCGCGGCCGAGCCGGGCGACGTGGAGCTCGCTTCGTGAATTCAGTGAACCCCGCGTTCATTGAGATCGTGCGTCGCATGCCGAAGGCGGATTTGCACTGCCATCTCGACGGCTCGCTGCGGCCGTCCACGCTGCTCGACCTGTCGGCCGAGCGTGGTCTCACGCTGCCCGTGAACACGGCGTCGGCGCTCGGCGCGTGGATGCGCGTGGACGACGCCCGAAATCTCGAGGATTATCTGGCGCGCTTCGAGGTGACGCTGGCCGCGATGCAGGATACCGTCGCGCTCGAGCGCATCGCGCATGAGTTCGTGCTGGATGCGGCGCTCGATGGCGTGCGGTACATCGAGGCGCGCTTTTGTCCGGCGCTGAGCGTGCGGGGCGGACTGTCGCTGGACGACGTGATGCAGGCGGTGTTGCGCGGTCTGGCGCGCGGGCAACAGGACACCGGCACGTTGGCGCGGGTGATTGTGTGCGCACTGCGCAGTTTCGCGTGGCCGCATGCGCTGGAGATGGCCGAGCTGGCTGTGGCCTACAAGGGCAAGGGCGTGGTGGCGTTCGATCTGGCCGGCGGTGAGTTGGGGAACCCGGCGTCTGCGCATGCGCTGGCCTTCGACTTCGCGCGCCAACATGATCTGGCGGTCACCGTGCACGCGGGCGAGGGCGATGGACCCGCCAGCATCCGCGAAGCGCTGCATCGGTGCGGCGCCGACCGCATTGGCCATGGCACGCGGCTGCGCGAAGACCCCTCGCTGGAAGCCTATGTGATCGATCACCGGATCACCCTCGAGGTGTGTCCCACCAGCAACGTGCAGACGCGCGTGGTGCCCACGTTCGCGGAGCATCCGTTAGCGCGCTATGTGATCATGGGCGCGGTGGTCACGATCAATACCGACAATCGGCTCATGAGTGGCGTCTCGCTCACCGACGAGTACGTGCGCTGTGCGCAGCACCTGCAGTTCGACATCGATACGCTGGCGATGCTGGCCATCACCTCGTTCGACTCGTCGTTCCTGCCGCATGTGGAGCGCGAGACGCTGCGCGAGGCGATCGCGATCGAAGTCGGCAACGTATTGGCGGACGCCGACGACATCGCGGTGTTGCTATGAACGATCGCGCCGTCGAGACGCCGTCGTCGGCCGCACCGCGGATGGCGACAGGATCCGCCGCCGCGAATATCGCGGCGGACTACATCCGTCAGCGCCTGGGCGCCGATGCGCCGGTGCCTGTGTGCGGCATCGTGCTCGGATCGGGGCTGGGCGGACTGGCCGACCGGCTTGAGCGAGCGGTGCGCATTCCCTTCTCGCAGGTGCCTGGATTCCCAACGGCCACGGTTGCTGGGCACGCGGGCCAACTCTTGGTGGGCACGTTGGGTGGGCGACAGGTCGTCGCCCTGGCCGGCCGCTTTCACATGTACGAAGGACACGACGCGGCGCTGGCGGCATTCCCCGTGCGGGTGATGCATGCGCTTGGCGTACAGGTGTATTTCGCCTCGAATGCCGCCGGGGGCGTGCGCCGTACGTTCAATCCGGGCGATCTCATGGTGATCTCCGATCACATGAATCTGATGTTCCGGAATCCGTTGTTCGGCGCGGTCGAGCCGGGCGATGAACGCTTTCCCGATATGTCCGACCCGTACGACCCGGCGCTCCGCGCACTCTTGCACGCGTCGGCGCGGACCCTAGGCGTCGCCCTGCAGGATGGCGTGTATGGCGGACTGCTGGGGCCCACCTACGAAACGCCGGCCGAGGTGCGGATGCTGGAACGACTCGGCGTCGATGCTGTCGGGATGTCGACGGTGCCCGAAGTGATTGTGGCGCGCGCGCTCGGCATGCGCGTGGCGGCCGTCTCCTGCATAACGAACAAGGCGGCCGGTCTCTCCCCCGAGAAGCTCAATCACGCGGAGGTGATGGAAGCCGGGCGCGCCGTGGCCGACCGCTTCGAGAAGCTCGTCACGGAGTTCGTGCGGCGCCTGCCGTAGCGCACACTGCTGCGTTCAGCGTTTGGCGGGGGTGCGCGGCAGCCCCGCCAGGCGCGTCTTAAACGACTGAAACGCGCGCGTGTCTCGGGTGAGCGATGTGAGTACGACCGGATCGATCTTCCGGATCTCGACCTCGGTGTTGGCCACCCGACTCTCTTCGACAGGGTGTGATGCGAAGAAGGCGTCCACGCTGCTCGGATTGCGCTCGCGTTCGGCGATCAGAATGCCGAACATGCTGGGCATGCCACGCGGGTCAATGCCGGCGCGTGTCACGTACGTCACGCCGAACTTGTCGGCCGACGCCTCGTCGTCGCGGCTGAACTTGGCGAAGCCCACCTGCGCGCCGACCTGCACGACGGCGCCAGCGACGCCCTGACAGGCGGATGGTACGAAGAGGCACAACCCGGTCAGGCCGATATTGGCGCGTTGGGCCTTCGCCATCTGCTGCATGCTGTGACGCAACGTCACGTGGGCGATCTCGTGGCCCAGCACGCCCGCGAGCTCGGACATGTTGGTGGACTTCTCGATAAGCCCGCGATACACGTAGATGTGGCCCCCCGGTACCGCGAAGGCGTTGATCTCGGGTTGGTCGACGACGTTGAAGTGCCACGTGAGACTCCGGTCGTCGGAGACCCGGGCGATGGAGTCGCCGAGCACGTTGATGTAGCGCACGATGTCGGGGTCCCGAATGATGGGCAGTTCGCGCTCGACCTGCTGCGCGTAGTCGTTGCCCATCTCCACCTCCTGCGGCGTGGGTGGCACGCAGGCCGCGACCGCGACCGAGAAGGCGGCGGCGAGGCCGAGGATTACGCGCTTGCGGTTCCCCCGCCGGTCGTTCTGTCGTGTATTCTCACGCATGGCTGTGGGCTGTCTCAAGTTCTGGCCTGTCCTGACGGTGCTTCCGGTGTGGAGCATGGCATTCCCCGTGCCAACCCGGAAGGCATACCCCACTCGTACCCGTTTGCACCCGTGAAGCTACTGACTCTGGCTCGTGACCTACAGCGCCGGAAAGCGCGTGAGCGGCAGCACCGATTCGTGGCCGAAGGCGTGCGCACCGTCGAGGCGCTGTTGGCGTCCGGCTTGCCGGTCGACGGGCTGCTGGTCACGACGGCGCTGCGCGAACAGGCCCGAGGCCGAACGCTGGTGGTGGCGGCCGAGGAGCGCGGGATCGCGGTGGCCAACGTGAGCGACGCGGAGCTGGATAGCGCGGCGGACACCGACACCCCCCAGGGCGTGCTGGCAGTGGCGCCGATCCCGGAGCGGTCCCTGCGGGCCCCTGAAGGTCCCTCCAGTCGATTCTTGGTGCTGGATGGCCTGCAGGACCCGGGGAACGTGGGTACGGTCATCCGGACGGCGGCCGCACTGGGCGTGACCGCCACGGTGGCTTTGCCCGGAACCGTTGACCTGTGGAACGCTAAAGTCGTCCGTAGCACGATGGGCGCCCTCTTCGTGCACCCGGCGGTACCGATGTCGTGGGAGGCGTTCGCGGAGTTCGCCGCGACGCATGCCGTGCCCGTCTGGGCGGCGGACACCGATGGGGTCCCTCTCGACCAGGTCACGACGGCCTCGCTGCCGGCGCATCTCGCGCTCGTGGTGAGCAACGAAGGGGCCGGATTGTCGGCACCGGTCTCGGCGGCGGTCACGTCGCGGGTGGCCATTCGAATGACGCCGGGGATCGAGTCGCTGAACGTGGCCGTTGCCGCAGGAATCCTGCTGCATGCGCTGCGCGTGGGCTAACCGCTCCATCGTCGCCGTTTCGCCGTTGCCGTGTCGCCGTCGTTGTTTCGCCTTCGCCCCATACCGTGCTGCCACTCACTGCTGATTTCGTCACCCTCGTCCTGCTGCCGGTGTTCGTGCTCGGCGCGTCGATCGGGTCGTTCCTGAATGTCTGCATTTCGCGCTGGCCGGCCGAGCTCAGTGTGGTGCGGCCCCGGTCGCGCTGCCCGAAGTGCGAGCGGGCGATCGCGTGGCACGAGAACATTCCCCTCCTCAGTTGGCTGCTGCTGCGGGGGAAGTGCCGCGGATGCAGTCTCCCCATTTCGATCCAGTATCCGGCCGTCGAACTGATGGTCGCGCTGGGATGGGTGGTCAGCTTCGTGGCGTTCGGATTGACCTTCGAGGCGCTGCGGGTGGCGCTGTTCGGCACGGTGCTGTTCGGCATCGCGGTGACCGATGCCATGACGTATCTGATTCCCGATGGCTTCACGATCAGCGGACTGGTGATGGTGTTCGGGGCCGCGCTCGCGAACTTCTTCATCGGCGAGCCCTCGCATTTCGCGTCGCCGTGGGCGGCCTTCCTCGGTGCGTGCGCCGGTGCCGGTGCGATCACGATTATCGGCTGGCTGGCCGAAGTGATCATGAAGCGTGAGGCGATGGGCTTTGGCGATACGACGCTGATGGCTGTGGTCGGTGCGGCGCTCGGGCCCGAGCGTTCGCTGCTGACGATCATCGTGGGCGCGTTCGTGGGAGCGGTGGTGTTCCTGCTGATCGTGGGCCCGATCGTGAAGTGGCGCACGCGCGGCACGGACGCCGAGTTCGCGTTTCCGGATGTGCCGTTCGGCGTGTTCCTTGCGCCTGCTGCGCTGCTGGTCTTGCTTTGGGGAGAACCCCTCATCGCGTGGTATGTGCAGCGCGCGTTCCCGACCTGATACGGATTCTGATGCGAGCTATTCGTTCCGCCTCGACTCGTCGCCGAGCATGTCTTTTCGGCGCCTGCGTTTCGCTCACGGTCCTCGTGGCCTGTGGAGGGGAGACGCCGGCGGGGGACGGCCCCTACGCCGAGCTCGTGGCGGAGTTCGTCCCAAAGATCGAGAAGGAAACAGGCGTACTGTTTAAGTCGCCCCCCACGATCGAGTCGCGCACGCGTGATGAGGTTGCGAAGTTCGTGCGGCAGCAGCTGGAGAGTGAACGGGCGCGCACGCAGCTGGCGGGCCAGGAGTCGGCGTACAAGCTGCTGGGCATGGTGCCCGACACGATGAACCTGCTGGCGCTGCTGCAGAAGCTGCTGGAGGAGCAGATCGTGGGCTACTATGATCCGGCCACCAAAGTGCTCTATGTCGTGGACGGTGCCGCGCCGGCGCTGCTGCGTCAGACGGTGTCGCACGAGCTCGTGCACGCGCTGCAGGATCAGTATGTGAAGATCGATTCGGTGCAGGCGCAGGTGGACAACGCGGACCGTCAGTCTGCGGCGCAAGCGGTGCTGGAAGGCCAGGCGGTTTTTCTGCAGCTGCGCATGGATCCCAATGCGAGCCCGATGCTGAAGATGCCTGGCGGCTGGGATCGGATTCGAGACGCGATGAAGGACGCGCAGACGGGGATGCCGGTTTTCTCCGCCGCTCCGCGCGTGGTGCGCGAAGGGTTGCTGTTCCCGTATCTCGGCGGCGCGGATTTCGTGCGGCGTTTCATCGAGAAGCGTCCGGAGAAGGAGTTGCTGCTCGACCTGCCGATCTCCACCAAGCAGATCCTGAACGATGCGGCGTATTTCACCGACAGCAAGGCCACGCGCGATGTGCCCGTCACGGTCACGTTGCCGGCGCCTCGTACCGGCACGGTGGTGTACAGCAACAGCTTCGGCGAGTTCGAAACGCGGTTGCTGTTGGTGCAACATCTCAAGGACGAAGCGCTGGCCCGTCGTGGCGCCAGTGGCGGCGATGGCGACAAGTTCGCGGTAGTCCGCACGGCGAGTGGCGATGCGATTGTGTGGGCGACGGCGTGGGACTCCGCCGTGGACGCGGCCGACTTTCTCGACCTCATGGGTGACGCCGCGCGTCGCCGGTACGAGTTGGCGCGCATCGAGTTCCCGGGGGGCGCCACCACGCGTCAGTACGATGTGCCGGCCAAGGGCACACGCCCGGCGCGCACGGTCACGCTCAAGGTGGAACAGGTGAGCGGCCAGCCCGTAGTGATCTACATGGACACTCCTGCAAAGATCGGCACCGCGCTGATCGACCTGGCCGGCATCACCGTCGACCGTTAACTGCATGGCGATCGAGCCGGTCGGGGCCCCCGCTGCACTGTCGGCGCCAGTACCGGCCGCCCTGCAGAGCACGCCGGACGACGAACTCAAGCGCGTCCGGCTGGTGACCATGAAGCGCGTCGCCACGCTGATGCTCGTTGGCGTGG
>CAITQY010000553.1 GCA_903894655.1 uncultured Gemmatimonadota bacterium | reverse complement strand
CGGGGCTGCGCTCGTGGTGGCGCTGGCCACCATTGCGGTGCTCGCGAGCGTGACCGCCATCGCCAGCAGCCAGGCACGACGGGCGGCGTCGGTGGTCGACAATCGGCGATCGCAGGCCTCCGCGCGGGCGATGGCCGAGAGCGGCGTCCTCGCGGCGCGCGCGCACATCGAGACGCGTCTGCGTGAAGCCGGCGCGGACTCGACGCGGCTGGATCGGGCGTTCGACGCGCTGATGGCCGGCAATGGGGCCGTGATGCAGGACACCGTCGGCGACGGGGTGTTCGCGACGGCCGTGGTCGATGTCAGTGCGCGGCTCGATGTGAACACGGCGGGAGCCGACGGCCTGCAGCAGCTGCTGGCGACGGTCGCGCCTCCCGGCGAAGCCCGTCGCCTCGCGGAGGCGATCGAGGCCCGCGTGCGCGGTGATGGCTCTTCTGACGCCTCTGGTGACGTGCGAGCCAACACAGACGGGATGCAGCAGCGGATGCAGCGCGATTCCGTGGTCGCCGCAATGCTCGGGCGCGCCCCCATCTCGCGCGCGATGCATCCGTTTACCTCGCTGGATGAACTGCTGACCGTGCCCGGTATGCAACCGGCGTGGCTCGACGCGATAGCCGCCGACCTCACGGTCGATGGCGATGGCCGAGTGAATCGTCGGTCGGCGTCACGCCGTGTGCTCGCGGCCGCGACGGGCACGCTGGTGGACCGTCCGTCGCGGCTGTTGCTGATCGCGCGCGGCTGGCGTCGCGACCATGTGCTCACGCGGGAGATCCAAGCGGTCTTTGACGTGATGGGTGCGGAGCTGCGGCTCGTGCGGTGGCGGGAGCAAGATCGATGAGCCGCGCCCTGTGCCTGCTGTTGGACGACGACGTCGTGTACGCCCTGCCCCGTGACGGCGCGGCGTCCGCGCGCCGCTTGGTGTGGCGTCCTGACGCGCCGGGCCCGTTGGTGGAGGCGCTCCGCGCGGAATTCGGCACCCCGAGCGCACTAGCGGTGATCGTCGGTCTGGCGTTTCTCGAGATCGCCGCGCCGCAGCTGCCGCCCGTGCCGAACGACGTGCGCGTGCGCATGCTGCAGCGTGACAGCGACCGGTATTTCGCGCTGCGCGAGCCGGCGGCCGTGGCCACCGACGGCGCCCTCGCGTTTGCGATGCCGAGCGCGCAGCTGACGTCGTGGATCGACGCCCTCGCCGCCTGGAGCCCGGTGCGTGCGGTGGTAACGGTGGCTGAAGCGGCCGCGAGGGGCGGTCACGACGGGCAGTGGGCCGTCACGGCGGGAGCGGGAGCGATCGGACAGCTCACCCTCCGCGACCAGCGGGTGCAGGCGGCCCGCCGCGCACGCGGCACTCCGGTGGCAGGCGAGCGCACGCTTACGATCGAACAATTGGCGGGCGGTGCCTGGCGGGCCTCCGCCGGCGCGCTCGATCAGCAGCTGCTCGATGCCGCGATGCGCGCGCGCCAGCAGCAGCAGCGCACGCGACGCTGGTGGCAATCGGCGGCGCTGGCCGCGGCGGCGCTCGTGCTGTTGGCGTGGAGCGTCGATCGATGGCGCGAACGGCAGCTGCTCGCGCTCCAGCGCGAAGCGGCCACCTTGGAGCAGACCACGGCCGGCGCGCGCGCCGCGCAGGAGCGACTGGTGCGTGCGCAGGGCGAGTTAGTGGCCATTGCCACGGCGGATCGTGGCACCGCCCGTGCCGACACGCCACCGGCAGTGCTGGCGCGGCTGGGCGCGCTGCTGCCCCGTGATGCGTTCATCCAACGCCTCGAGTGGAATGGCACCGAGTGGCGCATCGATGGGAGCGCGACCGATGCCGCCGCCCTGGTGCCGCTGCTCGATGCCGACGCCCAGTTCGTGGCTGTGCGGGCGGCCGCTCCGAGCACTCGCTATCTCGAAAACGGGCGTACGCGTAGTTCGTTCTCGATCGTGTTCCAGACCGTCGGCGCGCCCCCCGTAGCGCGAGGTGGCCAATGACCACCTTCACCGCCCCGTCGGCCGCACCGTCGGCCGCACCGTCGCGTGAGCGTCGCGTGGTGATCGGCGGCATACTCGTGCTCGCCGTGGCGCTGCTGACCACGTATGTCGTGCTCCCTGCCGCCACGCACTGGCGGGAACGCGAGATGCAGTTCGAGCGCGTCCGTGCGCAGGTGGCGCACTTGAAGGGCATGGAGCAGCAGGCGGGTGAGATCGAATCGGCCGCGGCGGCAACGGAAGCGCAGCTGGCCGGCGGCGTGCGGCGCGTGATTCATGCGCGGTCGAGTGCGCTGGGGGCGAGCGCGCTACAATCGTTGCTGCAGGGCGCGGCCGACGCCAGCGGGCTGGTGGTTGACCGGGTGGATGTCGGTCCCGATCTCACCAGTGAGGGCGATCTGACTGCCACCCTCTCGGCCTATGGCGACATCCACGGACTGGCGGCGCTGCTGGCGCAACTCGCCAGTGCGCCGCGCATCGTCACGGTGGAGCGACTCACGGTGCAGATCAACCCCGCGCTGCGCGGCGCGCCCGATGTGTTGCGCGTCACGGTTGGCGTGCGCGCGCCAGTGGTGATGGAATGAGCGCGACGAATGGGTGGCGCGCGTATCAGGCGCTCGATGCGTTGACGGTGGTGTGCGGCGTGATCGCGGTGGTCATGCTGGTGTTGCCGGCATCGACGGCCGTGGCGCCGGACGCGCTGCGCATTGCCTCGCCCAACGCGGCCGCCGCGCGCGCGTCGAACAGCGCCGCCGCCACGACTGATTCGCTGGCGCGCGCGATCGTGCGAACCAACGCGTTCAGTGCCAGCCGCAAAGAACCGCTCGCGCGTTTCGTCGCGCCGGGCTCGGAACCCGCGCCCGCGGTGCCGCTCACGGGGTCGGCGTTTGAGCCGGGGGGCAGCGTGCTCGCGACATCGGAGGTCGAGGCCGGACCGCAACTGTTCGGCATCGTCTCACGTGGCGGTACCCCACGCGCCTTGCTGCAGCTGCGTTCGCAGGCCGAGCCGCCGCGACTGCTTGGTGTGGGAGAATCGTTCGGCGGTG
>CAITQY010000552.1 GCA_903894655.1 uncultured Gemmatimonadota bacterium | reverse complement strand
GTGAATGAATCCATCCGGTACGGCACGCAGGCGGAGACGGTGACGGAGATCAACGATCTGGCCGCGCGATTCGGCGCCGCTGCCGACGCGGTCGATGCGGCGCGCACAGCGCTGTCGACGCCCGCGAAGCGCTGATCGGTCGACTGTGTACAATCCCTCCGATCCGCGCTACGCGAGGCAGCTGGTGCTGCGGGGCTTTGGCCTCGCCGCTCAGGAGCGGCTGGCGAACGGGCGTGTCCTGATCGTCGGTGCTGGCGGGCTGGGATCACCGGCGGCGAGCTACCTCGCGGCGGCGGGTGTTGGCACGATCTCGTTGGTCGATACCGATCTGGTCGACGTGACCAATCTGCACCGGCAGCTGCTGTATACCACGCCTGATGTCGGGCGAGCCAAGCTCGACGTCGCCCGTGAGCGTCTGCACGCCATCAATCCGCAGGTGGTGGTGCACACGCATGACACGCGGCTCACCGCCGCGAACGCGTCGTCGCTGGTGGCCGGGCACGATGTGGTGATCGATGCCACCGACAATTTCCCCACGCGCTACGCCATCAACGATGCCTGCCTGGCGCACGGGATTCCGTTCGTGTACGGCAGCGTGGCACGATTCGATGGGCAGGTCAGCGTGTTCGCCGCGCCGGGTGGTCCGTGCTATCGCTGTCTCTTTCCTGTGATGCCGGCGCCGGGCACGGTGCCAACGTGCGCCGAAGAAGGCGTATTGGGTGTGGTGCCCGGCATCATTGGATTGCATCAGGCCACGGAAGCAATCAAGCTGCTGACCGCCATTGGTACCCCGCTGGTGGGGTACCTGTTGTTGGTGGACCTGTTGGCGCAGGACTCACAACGCATCGCCGTCGCCAAGCGTCCTGACTGCCCGACGTGCGGCGACGTCCGCACTCCCTCTCTCCCTGCCATGTCGATTCAGCATCTCAATCCAGCCGATGTCGCCGCTCTGCTTACCGGCGACGACGCGCCCATCATCATCGATGTGCGCGAACAGTGGGAGTACGATCTGGTGCATCTGCCGATCAGCACGCTCATTCCGCTCAATACGTTGGCGTCGAAGGCGAGTGACTTGGATCCGTCACGTTCGTACGCGCTGCTTTGTCACCACGGCATGCGCAGTGAAATGGCCGCCAATTGGCTGATGCAGCACGGATTCTCGCGTCTCATCAATATTGATGGCGGGATCGACGCGTGGAGCATGGACGTCGATCCCGCGTTGCCGCGCTACTGACACGTCGCGCCGGTCGCGTCCCATGATGTTTTGGCGCGCCGCCGTACGCTCCCGCCTCGAGGCCGCGCACGCCCGTCGGTTTCGTTTCGACGCGCAGGGCATCGTGCAGGGCGCGGCCGGGTTCACGTTGCGCGTCTCGGAGGATGACGGCGTGTCGCGCCGCGCCGTGCTGTTGCTGCACGGCTTCAACGACACCGCCCAGTCGATGGCCTATCTGGCCACACGACTGCATGCGCGAGGCTACACGGTGCGCGTGCCGTTGTTGCCGGGTCACGGTCGTGATCTCAAGACCATGGCCGAGTCGTCGCGTGCGGTGCGATGGCGTGAGACCGCGCTCGCCGAATACGACGCACTCCGCCGGGATTTTGACAGCGTGATGGTGGTCGGACAGAGCATGGGCGGCGCCTTGTCGATTCTGTTGGCCACCGAACGGCCTGAGATGCCGGCGCTGGTGTTGCTGGCGCCGTACGTGGGCATGCCGCGGAATCTGCAGTGGAAAGTGTTGGGTGCCTGGATTGCTCGTGTGGCACTCCCATATCTGCGTAGTGAGGGTGGTGAGAGGTCCATTCACGACCCAGCCGCCCGCGCCGAGGGCCTCGGCGCCGACGTGGTGACGGCGCGGACGCTCACCGAACTGCGTCGCGTGGCCGAAGACGCCGAGGCGGCGCTTTCCCTCGTGTGGGTGCCGACGCTCTATGTACAGTCTCGCGAAGACAACCGGATTGCGGCGCGCGATGCCGAGGCCCATTTCGCCGCACTTGGCAGCGCCGACAAACGCCAGCAGTGGCTCACCGGATGCGGGCATATCATCTCGGCTGATTATTGCCGGGACGAGGTGGCGGCGCTCACAGCGGACTGGTTGGACGCGCACGTGGTGTGAGTCGGCGTTCGCGTCGCCATGCTGCACAGAGCGGGCCGCCGCAGCCAGAATACGGAGACCACGGATTTTCACGGAACCCGCCACAGATAAGCAAAAAGCACTTTCAGCTTATCTGTGTTGATTCCGTGAAAATCCGTGGTTTCCATGTTGTGGCAGTTGCGGTGGCGGTTCGTGACCATGCTGGGCCGTACGGCAGGAACTGCCCGCGTGCGTGCGAGCACCACCGCTAGCGCGCTCTGCGTGCCGGGCTATTTTTCGTTGATGGGCCGCACTGCCACCGGTGTAGTCCTACTACCCAACACTCATTCCGCCGACTCGCACGCTGCGTGACGTCCACGCGCGACGGTGCGCGCGTCTGCGTTTCGGAGTCAACGCATGGCTGATGTAACCTGCTCGCGCTGTGGTCAGACCCGAGAGGGCTTCGAACGTCCGCCGTTCCCCGGCGCCGTTGGTGCGAGAATTCTCGGGGAGATCTGCAAGGATTGTTGGGGGCAGTGGTTGAAGCAGCAGACCATGCTGATCAATCACTACGGACTCAATGTGATGGACCCGCAGGCGCGTACGTTTCTTACGCGCAACATGGATGCCTTTCTGTTCAAGAAGGGCGATGCCGAAGACGTCGACACCACCAAGCAGGGCACGATCAACTGGTGAGATCGTGCGGTGGTGTTGTCGGTCCATGCAAACGAAACGCCCCGCCCGGATGACTCCGGAGCGGGGCGTTCTTTTCGCGACCGCGCGAAAAATCAGTTCACGCCGGCGATGTAGCGGGCGAGGCGACCGCAACTCGCGCACGTCAACGTGACGTGGGAATTCTGGGCCGGTGGATGCAGTACGGGATCACGTTCAATGTGACCCTCGCACGATGGACAGCTGAGCGGAAGTCCAGTACGGTCGGCCGCAATGAGATGCAGCGCCTGCGCTGGGTTGTACGTGTTCGGTCGTGGCTTACGCATCTCGCCTCCTCGCGCAAAGTGCCCCGGCCATGGTTCAGCGACCGGCGAGGGAAAATGTAAAACACCCTTGCAAAGACTGGCACCGTCGAAACCAAAACTTCATTCGCAGGATGCACCATCGCTCAAAAATGATGGTATTCCTGTAGGAGCAGGGCACTCGGACCGGGCGATTCGGACGGCGATGTCTAGTCCCACGCGACCGGCCGACGCCACAGCTTCCGCCCTAGGCGCCACGACCGCTTTGCGGAGACTTCGATGTCGGTGCCGGGGGGGAACAGCTCCGGATCGGCCAATTCGTCTACCATGTCCGTAGCCTTGGCCGACGCCTCGTCGGCCCAGTGGACGATCTCGGCCTCCACCGTCATCGGCTGCACGGGGCTGCCGAATTCGAGTGCGCCGTGGTGCGACAAGATGAAGTGGAGGAGCTCGTCGCGTTGGGCGACGGAGAGCGCCAATCCTGAGTCGCGGAGCTTCCGGTCGAACATGAGGGCACCCAACGTGACGTGACCCAGCAGCATGCCCGTGGGGGTGTGCGCGAAGCCCTCGGGGGAGGTGGAGTACGCTTCCACTTTGCCGATGTCGTGCAGCATCGCGCCGGCCACCGCCAGGTCGGCGTTCGCCTTCCGCACGGTCGTGGCAATGGTCTTGGCGATCTTCGTCACCTCGAACACATGCAGGAGCAGCCCGCCGAGTTGCGAATGATGCCCGTTGACTGCGCCTGGGGTGCGCTCGAACCGTACGCGGAATTCGTCATCCGCAAAAAACAGATCGACGGCGGCCTTCACCGTTGGCGACGTGATCTTGGCGCGCAGGTCGTCGAAGGCGTCCCACACTCGCTCCGTTTCGACGTCGATTCGCGGCAGAAACTCCGTGGGATCGAACTGGTCCGACGGGAGGACCCGGAGCGGTGCCGTGACGGTGAGCTGGCGTTTGCCGGCGCCCTTGTCCCCAAAGGTGCCGATGTCGCCGATCACCTGCACCACCTTGCCGCGGTCGGCACCGAGGCACCAGTCCAGCTTTTCCGACCAGATCGGCGCTGTTTCGATGCTTCCTGAGCCGTTGGCGAGCGTGAGCACGACGAACGGCATGCCGGCCTTGGTCATCTTCTCGGCGCGGTCACGCACGAGGAACTCATGTTGTACCCGGTCGCCCACGGCGGCGGTACGAAGATCGAATCTCGACATGCCGAAAACTCGTGGACCCGTCTGACGGAGGGAAGGTGGGCGGGCACCCTTGCGCCCTGCTCACAGGATAGAGAGGCTTGACACTATGGCAACGCATTCTCCTTCCGAGCCGCGGCCGTCCGGAGCTGCTGGTGGGTCCGCCGCATCGGCGTCCGTACCCGTTGAAGCATCCGCAGCGGCGCTCCGGCTGTGGGTGATCCTGTCACGCGCCCACGCGGCGATCGCCACGCTCGCCGCTGCCGATGTGGCTCGCCACGGACTCACGCTGGCCGAGTTCGGCATTCTGGAGTCCCTGTACCACCGGGGGCCGATGCTGCTGGGCGAGGTCCAGCGCCGTATTCTGGTCTCGAGCGGCGGCATCACGTTCCTGGTGGACCGGCTGGCGGCGAAGGGACTCGTGGAACGGCGAAGCTGCGAGGCGGACCGGCGTGCGCGCTACGCGGCACTCACGCCCGACGGAACGGACCTCGTGGGTCGGATCTTCCCGGAACACGCTGCGATGCTGACCGGAAGTATGGAAGGGCTCAGTGTCGACGACCAGCTGGCGGCGGCCGAGTTGCTGCGGGCGCTCGGACTGCATGCTGCTGGCACGCCACGGCTGGGGCATCGCGAGGACTGAGCGGCGCGAGGGTTGACGGCACGCCGACTGGCATTATATCTCAGTTATAAGAATTAATTCACTGAGATATATCTCGGTCCTCGTTTCCGTTCCCTCAGGAGATCCACCATGCAATGGACGTTCGATCCCGCGCACAGCCAAGTCCACTTTTCCGTGAAGCACCTGGGCATTTCCACGGTGCGCGGCACTTTTCAGCAGTTCAGCGGCACGCTCGATGAGACGGGGGGCACGGCCACGTCGGTGGCGGTCTCGATCGATATGGCATCCCTGAACACCGGCAACGCACTGCGTGACGGCCACTTGAAGAGCCCCGACTTCTTCGACGTGGCGGCCCATCCGACAGCCACCTTCGCGCTCACGTCGTTCGAGCGGGCTGGCGATGCGGTCAGCGCCCGCGGCGACCTGACGATCAAGGGCGTCACCAAGCCCGTCACCCTCACGGGCGAGATCGGCGGCCCGGCCAAGGATCCCTGGGGCAACCAAAAGGTCTCGGCGGAGTTGGAGACCACCATCTCCCGGAAGGAGTGGGGGCTGGTGTGGAACGTGGCGCTCGAAGCCGGCGGTGTGCTCGTGAGCGACGACGCCAAGCTGCGCATCGACGTGCAGGCGCAGCCTACGACGTAGTCCGTCAGTTCTTCCAGTCGGCGAGGAACAGGTTCGTCTCGCCCGGCTTCGCATCATGTCGATTGGACGCCCAGATCAGCGACTTCCCATCGGGGCTGAACATCGGGAAGCCGTCAAAATCTTCGTGCGTGGTGAGACGCTCGAGACCTGTCCCGTCAACGTTTACAAGAAAGAGATCGAAGTTGCGGCTGCGCGGATTGCGGTGATTCGACGAGAAGATGATCCGCTTGCCGTCGGGCGTCCACGACGGGCCGAAGTTTGCCCCGCCGAGGGTGGTGATCTGCGTCTGGTTGGAGCCGTCGGCGTTCATCACAAAGAGCTCCATGCGGTTCGGCCGGATCATGCGCTTGCCGAGCAGATCCTGATACGCCTTGAGCTCGGCCGGATCGGTGTAGTGCCAGGCGCGATACACGATCTTTTTGCCGTCTGGTGACCACCACGGGCCGCCATCATAGCCGGGTGTGGTGGTGAGACGCTTCAGGTTCGTGCCGTCGAGATTCATGGTGTAAATGTCGAGGTCCCCGTCTTTGAGTGACGTGAACACGATCGACTTCCCATCGGGTGACAGCACACCTTCGGCGGTGTACACGCCGTAGTTGGTGAGGCGCTTGAGATCCTTGCCGTCGCGGCCGACGGTGTAGATGTCAAACGGATCGATGCCCCACACGTACCCCTGCGAGGGGTCGGGCTTCACGGGGCACGTGCTATCGGCGGCGTGCGTGGAGGCGAAGAAGAGGCGCTGGCTGCCCGGCAGGAACCAGCCGCAGGTGGTCTTGCCACCGACCGATACCTTGGTGAGCCCCGATCCGTCGCGACGCATCACGAACTGCTGATCACAGGTGCGGCCGTCGCGGGTGGACTGGAAGGTGATCCACTGACCGTCGGCGCTGAAATACGCTTCGGCATTCTCGCCGCCATTCGTGAGCTGGCGGATGTTCGCGATGTGCGATTCGCCGCTGTCAGGGGCGATGACGTCGCCCATCGGGGCGGCAGTGGTCGCCGCGCTGGAGCGCGACGACGAGG
>CAITQY010000551.1 GCA_903894655.1 uncultured Gemmatimonadota bacterium | reverse complement strand
TCTTCTCTGCGCCTCTGCGTTCTCTGCGTCTCTGCGTGATCATTTGCAGTCAGACGGCGACGCCGATCAGTTGATGCCCTTCACCTCGACCTTCTTCTCCGCCTTCGGATCCTCGAGCGTCTCCAGCACCTCGCGCCACGAGAACTTCGTGCCGTTGCCGAGCACCCAGTAGTTCATCCACGCCATCTCGGCCGTGCTCTTCACCAGCCGGTTACGCGCGTCCGGAATGCCGTGGGAGGCGCCCGGGTACATGAACAACTCGGTGGGCACCCCCACCCGCTTGAGACCCATGTGCAGCTCCACGCTCTGCGGGCTCGGCACGCGCGGATCGCCTTCGACCACGTGGATCATCGTGGGCGTCTTCGCGTTACGGATGTACTTGATCGGCGACTGCTTCCAGTAGGCGTCGAAGTCGTCGTACGGAAGCTTGTTGCCCAAGTAGTATTGCCGGTTCCGCTGCACGTCGGACTGCGCGTACATCGAGATCCAGTTGGACGTCCCCGCGCCGCTCGAGATGCCCTTGAAGCGATCGGTGTGCGTGAGAATCCAGTTGCTCCAGTGACCACCGGCGCTCCAGCCGAGCACGCCCATCTTGGTGCTGTCGACCAGGCCGTCCTTGATGAGGACATCGACGCCGGCCATGATGTCGTTGAAGCCGGGAGCCATGTAGTTGCCGACGATACCGTTCTTGTGCGCTTCGCCGTAGTTCGTGGAGCCCCGATAGTTGGGCATCAGCACCGCCCACCCCTGCCCCGCGTACACCTGCGCGCCGTAGCCGCCGTTGAAGCTCAGCAGATCCGCCGCCGCCGGCCCACCGTGGATGGCCACGATGAGCGGATACTTCTTGCCCGGCGTGTAACCGACCGGCTTGAGCAGCACGCCGCCCACCTTCTTGCCGTCCTTCGAGGTCCACGTCACTTCCGTTTCTTCGCCGAGCGCGATCTGCTCGCGCACCCACGGATTGGGGTCGGTGAGCTGCGTCCACGAGCTGCGTGAGGCCAACGCCGAGAGCGACGCGACGGTGAACATCGACGGTGTGGTGATCGGGTCCTGATACGACACCATCAGTCGCTTCGTCGTCTCGTCCTGATTCACCGCGATCACCCCCTTCACGTCGGTGACCGCCTTGACCGTGCCCGCGGCCACATCGAGCGCGAACAGCTGCTGCGTG
This sequence comes from uncultured Gemmatimonadota bacterium, assembly GCA_903894655.1. Classification (GTDB taxonomy): domain Bacteria; phylum Gemmatimonadota; class Gemmatimonadetes; order Gemmatimonadales; family Gemmatimonadaceae; genus Gemmatimonas. The sequence continues at coordinate 1,204 of CAITQY010000551.1, read as the reverse complement.
GCCTTCAAGCCTTCGTTGAAGTAGATGGTCTTCCCGTCGGCCGACCACCAGTCGGCACTCACGTCACCATCGAGATCCCCGATCTTCCGGAAGGCGGCGCCCTTCGCATCGGTGGCGCGCACGTACACGCGACGGTTCTTCATGTTGTAGGCCGCCATGTCGTCGGACGCCGAAAAGGCGATCGTCCGCGAATCCGGCGAGAACGAGAGCCCGGACTCGGCTGACTCCTCGTTCTTCGTGAGCCGCTCGATGCTGCCGTCACGCGTGTCGAGCAGGAACTGATCGGCGTAGATCCCCTGCTCGGTGATGTTGCGCTTGTAGCGATCGTTCGGCACCGCGGTGAAGCCCACCCACTTGCTGTCGGGCGCGATCACGAACGCCGTGACGGCCAGCGACGTGTCACGCGTGACCCGCGTGGTCGGACGGGAGGCCGACGCGATGTCGACCATCCAGAGCGAATTGATCGACGTCTCGGCGTTCCGCACGGCCACCGTAAATTTCTTCTCCACTCGCGCCTTCTCGTCGCTGTCGACGGTGTCGGCCGTGATGAAGTAGAGGCGACGGGAATCCGGGGCGAGCTCCCAGCTGCCCACGCCGGTGGGGTGCTTCGTGAGCGGCGTCGCCGTGAGCGAATCGACCGGCGTGCCGCGATCGAGCGATGCCATCGCGAGGGCGTAGAGCTGCTCCTCGTTGGCCTTGCCGCTGCGATACACCAGCCACTGCCCGTCCTTGCTAAAGGCGAACGTGCTCACGCCTTCCTTCGCACTCGTAATGCGTCGCGCCTCGCCGCCATCGGCGCGCATCAGGAACAGCTGCTGCTTGGCCTCCCCCGCCGAGCCGTCGCGATTGGACGAGAACACAAACCACCCACCGGCGGGGGCCCAGCGCGGCTGCGACTCGTTCTTGTCCTTGGTGTAGGTCAGCTGACGCGTGCTTTCGAGCCCGCGGTCGGTACGCACGAGATAGATGTCGCTCTGCGTCGTCGCCTCTTTCCAATCGGGCGTCGTGAGCGCGTACAACATCTGGGTGCCATCTGGGGAGATGGCGGTGCCGGCGACAGAGCGGAGACGCTGCGCGTCCACCCAGGCCATCGGCCGCTTGGCCTGCGCCCACAGGGGTGAGGCGGACAACAGGAGCACAGTGCAGGCCGCCGCCATCTGGGCAACAGCCAGTCGGGCGGCAGCGGAAACGGGCGATCGGTCAG
>CAITQY010000550.1 GCA_903894655.1 uncultured Gemmatimonadota bacterium | reverse complement strand
TTCGTCGCCTTCCTCGACCTTGATGGCCTTGATGCCATTCGAGCGCGGATTGCTGTACTGCGACAGCGCCGTCTTCTTGACGGTACCCTTGCGCGTGCAAAACAGCAGGAATTCGGTGTCGCTGAACTCGCGCGTGAGCACGATCGCGCGGATGCGCGTATCGGGGGTGACGTTGATGAGGTTCACAATCGGCTTGCCGCGCGTGTTGCGCCCGGCCTGCGGCAACTCGTGCACCTTGAGCCAGAAGCAACGCCCGTCATCGGTGAAGATGAGCATGTACGTGTGCGTACTCGCCACGTAGAAGCGCTCGATGAAGTCGTTTTCCTTGAGATCCGCGCTGGACTTGCCGCGGCCGCCACGCCCCTGCCGGTTGTACAGCGACAGCGGGGTGCGCTTGATGTAGCCGTTGTGCGAGATGGTCACGACCATCTCTTCCTCGGCGATCAGATCTTCGATCGAGAACTCGCCTTCGTCGCTGACGATCTCCGTGCGGCGTTCGTCGCCGTAGGTCTCCATCAGCTTGAGCAGCTCGCCCTTCATGATGTCCATGCGGCGCGGACGCGACTCGAGGATGCCGCGCATCTCGAGGATGAACGCGCGCACCTCCGTCAGCTCCTCCTCGAGCTTGTCGCGCTCGAGGCCGGTGAGCTTCGCCAGACGCATGTTGAGGATCGCTTCCGCCTGCCGCTCGGAGAGCCCGAAGCGCGCCTGCAGCTCCAGGCTCGCCGTGGGCGTGTCGTCAGCCGCGCGGATCATGCGGATCACTTCGTCGATGTTGTCGACGGCGATCTTGAGTCCTTCGAGGATGTGCTCGCGCTCGAGCGCCTTGTCGAGATCGAACTGCGTGCGCCGCACGATCACTTCGTGGCGGTGCTCGATGTAGTGACCGATGCACTGCCGCAGCGTGAGCACCTTGGGCACGAGCTGACGTGTGTTCACGTCGGGCACGAGCGCCAGCATGATCACACCGAACGTGCTCTGCATCGCGGTGTGCTTGTACAGCTGGTTGAGGACGACACGCGGGATCGCATCACGCTTGAGCTCGACGACCACGCGGATACCGTCGCGGTCGGACTCGTCGCGCAGCGCGCTGATACCGGTGAGCTTCTGGTCGCGCACCAGCTCGGCGATGTCGATGACCAGCTTCGCCTTGTTCACCTGGTACGGCACTTCAGTGACGACGATCTGCGACCGGCCGGTCGATTCCTTCTCTTCGATCACGGCCTTCGCCCGCATGACGATGCGGCCACGGCCGGTATCCTGATAATCGGCGATGCCGGCGCGGCCATAGATGTAGCCGCCGGTCGGGAAGTCGGGGCCACGCACGATCGCGCGCAGCGCGGCGCCTTCGAGCTCGGGGTTGTCGATCATCGCGATCACGGCCGTCACGACTTCGCGCAGATTGTGCGGCGGAATGTTCGTGGCCATGCCCACGGCGATACCCGACGAGCCGTTCACCAGCAGGTTCGGCACGCCCGACGGCAGCACACGTGGCTCTTCAAGACGGTCGTCGAAATTCGGCGCGAAGTCGACCGTGTTCTTGTCGATGTCTTCGAGCATTTCCACCGACATGCGGGTCAGTCGCGCTTCGGTGTAGCGATACGCCGCCGCGTTGTCGCCGTCCATCGAGCCGAAATTTCCTTGGCCGTCGACGAGCGGATACCGCAGCGAGAAGGTCTGCACCATACGCACGAGCGCGTCGTAGACGCTGCTGTCGCCGTGGGGGTGATACTTGCCGAGCACATCACCAACCACCGTCGCCGACTTTTTGAACGGACGCCCCGGCAACAGTCCGAGCTCGTTCATCGCGTACAACACGCGGCGATGGACCGGCTTGAGGCCATCGCGCACGTCTGGCAGTGCACGCGATACGATGACGCTCATGGAATAGTTGATGAACGACTCTTTCACTTCCTCATCGATGAGGCGCGGCAGAATGCGTTCGCGGGCGTTCGGTGCAGTCATGTGACGTCGGGCAGGAGAGACGTGGTCCGAGACTTTGATCGACAGCCGTTAAATGTACACGAGCCGAGGCGTAAAAACAACGCGCCGAGCCTGCCGTAACCTGCTACATTTCAACGACTTAGAAACACGCCCTGGGTCAGGAGCCCCAGCTGCGCACAATCGAGAGCAGCCGCCACTCGCCGGCGACGCGGCGCAGCAGATACGCCGCCCCGCCATTGCTCCCCGAGCCGACTTCGACCCCGCCGCGCTCCCGAGGACGATTCACCCCGACCATCGCGTAGTCCTGCCAGATCACCACCGGCGCGACCACGATGGAAGACAGATCGGCGCTCGGATTCTTGGCGCCGACCGCGGTGAAGAACTCGTCGCGCGCGCGCTGCTGTCCGGCTGGCCCAAAGTACGCCTTGACCCGCGGGCGCGGCGCCTTCGGGAACTCCATATCGCTGAAGCCGGGCACCACGAAGGTGACGGTGTCGCCCATGATCGGCGACGGCAGGCAGCCCGGCTTGGTGGGGTCCGGCACGTCACCCGTGAGCCCGGTGGCCACCGCGCGATGCACGCCAGCCCCGTCCTCGTCCCACCGCGGCCGGTCGATGCCGGCTTCCCAGCCGACCACAACACGCAGCAGGGCCCGCGCCTCCGGTGTGGCCAACGACCGACCGACGCCCTGCAGCACGATCGTCTGCTCCATCCGCTCGACCATCGCCTGCAACGCCGCCTGCAACGCCGGGGTCGTGTCCTTGGTGAACACCCGCAGCGCGCCGGGATTGCACCGGTCGCCGAGATCGGCCCAAGAGGCACGGGCGAGGTACTCGCGACGCACGGTCGTCAGGCGCTGTGCGTACTCGCGCGTTTCGGCGGCCAGCACCGCCGCGACAACGGCATCGCTGTCTGGCATCGTAGTCCGCGGTGCCGTTGCCTGCGCGCCCACCCCAACCAGTGGGGCCAACAGCAATCCAACCAACACCCGCATCGGCACGGGCATCACCTGCACCATCTTCAATGCGTGCTCTCGTCGAGCGGCCGCCCCTTCTGCGTGGCGGGCGGCTCCGGCTCCGGCATCTCGGCGGTTTCGTCTGCCGACGTCTCTTCGGCTAGCTCTTCCGCTTCATCGGCCGCCGCTTCGGCGTCGATGGCGCGACGCTCGGCCTGGTACTGCTGATACCACGCACGCGTGATTTCGCCCGCGAGTTCGCGATTGCCCAGACCGAACGACAGCGACAACGCCAGCGCCACGGCACCGAACAGGATCGCAAAGGCCGTCGTCACGATGTCAGTGGCGATCCCCAGCTCCTGCAACGCCATGAACACCGCGAGCACGATCACCCCGACGCGACCCGTCCGCGCCAGCCACGGACCGCCATGCAATCCGCCCGCCGACGCCATGATGAGGCCACCGACGAACCCGCCAAGCACAATGCCGAGAATGATGATCACAATCGCCGCGATGACGCTCGGGATGTAACTCACGAGTTCGGAGAACACATTGGCGAGCGAGTCCAGACCGATCGCATTCGCCGCCACCAGCAGCACGGCGAACATCACACACCAGAACAGCAGGTTTCCGATGACCTTCGCGGGATTGAGATGCGACCCCGAACGCTCGACGGCTTGCATCACGCCGCCACGCTCGAGCAGCTGATTGAAATGCAGGCGGCGCAGCAATCGTGCGGCGCCCTTCTCGATCACCTTCGCCACGAGATAGCCGGCGAAGAGAATGACGAGCGCACCGAACAGCGCAGGCACGAATTCCCCGAGCAGCGCGAAGCTCTGCTCGAGACGTTCCGTGAACGACGACATAAGAGCGGCCTCACCCGAATCTGTCTGAATCGCGGTAGCCGCGAGCGGCAGAGAGTCGGGAAACTGTTGCTGTAACAAGGTCAAATTGAGAGGGGGTTCCGGCGGTCCTGCTGGAAACTAGCGAAACACCGGTCACGACGGAGGGGGCTCCAGCGGAAGCACTAAGGGCAGCCCCGCATTACAGGCGCGTTCCCCGCTTCACGTCAAAGATGACGCTGCGACGACACTGTGGGCAGAGAAGCCACTCCCGCTGCCGATGGTAGCCCAACCCGAACGAGCCGCCGCCGATGGCCCGCTGGGTCATGAGCGCAGCGCAGCGGGGGCAGAGCGGGATCTCCCCGCTTTGCACGGTTTCGCGCATGGCCTTTTCCTCGGCCGAGGTGAAGCGCGCCGCCTCGGTCACAGGCGGACGACGACTTTACCGAACTGTTCGCCCGACGAGAGCCGCTCGAAAGCGCGAGCGGACTCCTCGATCGACCACACCGAGTCTACCGGCGGCATCAGCTCCCCGTCCCGGAAGAGCGCCGTCATCGCATCGAACTCGGCGTCATTCCCCATGGTCGATCCCATCAGCGTCCACTGATTCCAGAACATCCGACGCACGTCGAGCTGCACGAACGGCCCGCTGGTGCCGCCGCAGGTCACGAGGCGCCCCCGCTTGCCAAGCGCCACCAAGGACTGCGAAAAGGTGGCTTCGCCGACCGAGTCGATCACCACGTCCACGCCGCGCTTGGCGGTCCGGGCGCGCACGTCACGCCCGAGGTCAGGCTGCCGATGGTCGAGGAGGTGGTCGGCGCCGAGGGCCTGCGCCCGGGCCAGCTTCTCGGGGCTCCCCGAGGTCACCCACGCCGTCGCACCGATGCGCTTCGCAATCTGCAGCGCCGCCAGCGCCACGCCGCCGCCGATGCCCCAGATCAACACGTGATCACTCGGCTGCACCTTGGCGCGGGTCACGATCATCCGCCACGCCGTGAGGGTGGCCAGGGGGAACGCCGCCGCCACCTCGAAGGGAATGGTGTCGGGAATGACGCGCACGTTGTCGGCCGGCACGACGACATAGTCGGCGATCGTCCCGTGGCGGTGCTCACCCATGATGCCATAGGTGAGACAGAGCGGCTGATCGTCGTCTCGGCAGTATTCGCATTGGCAGCTCCGGTCCACCAGGCCGGGATTGAGGATCACGTGATCCCCGGGCGCGATGCCCCGCACCGCATCACCGACGGCGTCGATAATGCCAGCCCCGTCGGACCCCAACACCCACCCCGGCTGGATTTTGACCCCGGGAATGCCGCCGAGGACCCAAAGATCGAGGCGGTTGATGGCCGCCGCCTTGATCCGCACGCGCACGCTGTCGGGGCCCGCGAGCGCCGGCAACGGCATGTCGTCGCGGACGCGAAGTTGGTCGAGGCCGCCATGGGCATCGATCGTCAGGGCGCGCATGGTCATGGCGGATTGGGAAGAGGGTGGACGGGTACGGGGAATCTCCCCTGCACCGGCCGCAAACGGGAGTGCAGCGGCGGCACCCCCTGCCAGCGCGGTCCGAAGCCTATATTGGAACGCAGATTCCCCTCGACTGTTCACTACACGACCGTTACGCCACATGTCGTCCATCAAGGTTCCACCGCTCGGCGAATCCATCGTCGAGGCGACCATCTCCCGCTGGCTCAAGAACGAAGGCGACCGCGTGGCCGCCGGCGATACGCTCGTCGAGCTTGAGACCGATAAAATCACCGTCGAGGTGCCAGCCCTTGAGGCCGGTGTGCTCACGAAGCGGCATAAGGGCGAAGGCGACGTCGTGAACGTCGGCGACGAGCTGGGTGAACTCTCGGCCGGCGCCGGTACCACCACGGCGGTAGCGCCGGCGGTGTCAGCCCCAGTGGCCGCTCCAGTGGCCGCTCCGATCTCAGCGCCGAGCGCCGCCGTGGCTGCCGGCGTGAAGGTGTCGCCGGCGGCCGCACGCCTCGCGACGGAAGCCGGGATCAACCCGTCCGACGTGGCGGGTACCGGTCGCGGTGGCGTGGTGTCCAAGCCCGACGTGGTGGCTGCCCTCGCGGCACCGGCGAAGGCCGCTCCGACCGCCGCGCCGAGTGCTCCCGCCGCCGTGGTGCCGTCAGGCACGCGCGAAACGCGTGAGAAGATGACGACGCGTCGCAAACGGATCGCCGAGAACCTGTTGCTCTCACAGCACCAGACGGCGCACCTGACGACGTTCAACGAGATCGACATGACGGCCATCACGGCCCTCCGTGAGCGTCTCAAGGATCGCGTCGAGAAGGAACAGGGCGTCAAGCTGTCGTACATGCCGTTCTTCGTGAAGGCGGCCTGTCTCGCGCTCGAGGCCTATCCGGCCGTGAACGCCCAGATCGACGGCGATACGATCGTGTACAAGCACTACGTGAACATGGGCATCGCGGTGGCCAGCGACGCCGGTCTCGTGGTGCCGAACGTGAAGGACGCCGACAGGAAGAGCATCGTGCAGATCGGCAAGGACATCGCGGCCGTGGCCAAGCGCGCACGCGACGGCAAGCTGTCGATGGATGACCTCACCGGCGGCTCGTTTACCATCACCAACGGCGGCGTGTTCGGCTCCCTGCTCTCCACGCCGATCATCAACTATCCGCAGGTCGGTATTCTCGGGCTGCACAAAACGCAGGACCGCCCGGTGGCGATCGCCGGCAAGGTGGAGATCCGTCCCATGATGTACGTCGCGCTGTCGTACGATCACCGGATGATCGACGGCCAGCAGGCGGTGCTGTTCCTGGTGCGCTTCAAGGAACTGATGGAAGATCCGGCGGCGATGCTGCTTTAACAGCGAAGTAAGGGGTACGGAGTAGGGGGTAGGGAGATGGGGCGTACCCCGTACTCCTTACCCCCTACTTTGCAGTTATGAAGCACCACGACGCCCCAAGCGTTTCCGCCGGGACGTCGGGGTTCACCAGCACGCGTTTCAATGCGAGGATTGGAGTCGCGGCGAGTGAGTGTGCGTCAATTGAGTGATCAGCGACGCGAACCGCGCGCCGTTCTGCTAGTAAGACGCGCCGGCAAGGACGAGGTAACACCGCGACCGAGCGCCGCATTATCTTGCGATATGACCTCCCCGACTTTCCAAACTGCCGACGTCGTGGTGCTTGGCGGCGGCCCCGGCGGCTACGTCGCCTCGATTCGTGCGGCACAACTCGGCCTCTCCGTTACCTGCGTCGAGTTTGACAAGACGCTGGGTGGCACGTGCGTCAACGTGGGGTGCATCCCCTCGAAGGCGCTGCTCCAGAGCTCCGAGCACTATGAATGGCTGCGCCTGCATGCGGCCGAACACGGTATCAAGATCGACGGCGCGTCGATCGACCTGCCTACGATGATGGCCCGTAAAACCGACGTGGTGGCCCAGAACACCAAGGGCGTCGAGTTCCTCTTCAAGAAGAACAAGATCACGTGGGCCAAGGGCTACGGCACGCTTCAGCCGGGCAATGTGGTCGAAGTGCAGGCGGCCGACGGCACGATCTCGCACTGGCAGGGCAAGTCGGTGATCATCGCCACGGGCTCCGTGCCGGTTCAGCTGCCGTTCCTGAAGTTCGATGAAAAGCGCGTGCTGTCCAACGTAGGCGCGCTGTCGATTCCGGAGGTCCCGAAGCATCTGGTGGTCGTGGGCGGCGGTGTGATCGGCCTCGAACTCGGCTCGGTATGGCGCCGCCTCGGTGCCAAGGTGACGGTCGTCGAGTTCCTGCCCACGATTCTCACCGGCAACGATGATGATCTGGTGAAGGAAGCGGACAAGATCTTCCGCAAGCAGGGGCTCGAGATTCACACGGGCACCAAGGTCACCGGGGCCGACGTGCACGGCGACGGCGTGCGGGTGCACGTGGAGAAGGACGGCGCGGCCTCACACTTCGACGCGGACTACGTGCTCGTATCGGTGGGCCGCAAGTCAGCCATCGGCGGCATCGACCCGGCGGCGCTCGGCCTGGCGATGGGCTCGCGCGGCGAGATTCTGGTGGATGATCAGCAGAAGACGAATCTGCCCGGCGTGTATGCGATCGGCGACGTGTGCGGCGGCAAGCTGCTCGCCCACAAGGCTGAAGAGGAAGGCGTGATCGCCGCCGAGGTGATCGCCGGCAAGCCAGTGCACATGCACCACCGCACGATCCCAGGCATCGTCTACACGTGGCCGGAACTCGCCACGGTGGGACTCACGGAGCAGGAAGTGAAGGCCAGCGGCCGCGCGTATCGCGTGGGCAAGTTCCCGTTCAGCGCGAACGGCAAGGCACGCACAATGGGCGAGACCCAGGGCTTCGTGAAGTTCGTCGTTGACCAAGACACCGACGAGATCCTGGGCTGCCATATGATCGGCCCGAACGTCGCCGACCTGCTGAGCGAAGTGGTGCTGGCCATGGAGTACCGCGGCAGCGCCGAAGACATCGGCATCACGGTGCACTCGCACCCGACGCTCAGTGAGACGGTGAAGGAAGCGGCGCTGAGTGCGTTGGGGCGGGCGATACACATGTAGGACGGCGAACGGCCAACGGCTTAGAAGGCAGGACGGAGATAAAAAGGGAGGAGGGAGCAGTGACTGCTTCCTCCTCC
>CAITQY010000549.1 GCA_903894655.1 uncultured Gemmatimonadota bacterium | reverse complement strand
TTCCGGACGACACCGACACGTGGCTGGCGGGGCTGGCCGTGCTGGTGGTGGAAGACGACACCCAGCTGGCCACGCTGGTCACCCGCTTCCTCGAGGCCGCCGGCGCCACCGTGCATACCACCGACAACGGAGACGACGCGGTGACATACCTGCGCGGAGCGCTTGCGGCGGGGACCCCGCTCGATGTCGTCGTCACCGACCTGCGGATGCCACGCGGGAGCGGGGGCGAGGTCATCGCCGCGGCCCGCGAGCGGACGCTTCCCCTCCCGATCGTCGTCATGTCGGGCTACCTCGACGATGCCGCCGTGGCGGCGCTGGCGGCGCGGCGCGAGCTCGTTTCTCTGGCGAAGCCCTTCGCGGAGCGGGAGCTGCACGTTGCGCTCGCCGTGGCACGGCAATACGCGGACATCGCCGCCCGGGGGTAGCAGCGTACTTATCCGGGTGCATTACACGCAGCTCGGGCGAGGTGCCGCGCGAGGCTGACGAGGTCACGCGACCCCCGTGTTATCTTCTCGTCATACCATGAACGCCCGTACGACAGCTACGGCGACACAAGCGCGTCCTGCCTTGCGTCGGAGAGTCCCTAGCGACCTCGCGCGTCGTGGCGGCCCCCCCGGAGCTCACGTGGAACACCTCGACGTCCTGATCATCGGCGCCGGCCTCTCCGGCATCAGCGCCGCGTGGCACCTGCAGACGGAGTGCGCCGGGCTCTCCTACGCGATCGTGGAAGGCCGCGAACGGATGGGCGGCACCTGGGATCTGTTCCGGTATCCCGGTATTCGCTCCGACTCCGACATGTACACGCTCGGCTATCGCTTTCGCCCCTGGCGGAATGCCAAGGCCATCGCGGACGGGCCGTCGATCAAAGCCTACATCGAGGACACGGCACGCGAGTTCGGGATCGATCGCACCATCCGCTATCGCCATCGACTCGTGCGAGCCGAATGGTCGTCGGCCCATGCCCGCTGGACCGTGGACCTCGAGGTGGGCGCCGACCGGACGCCGCTGCGCCTGAGCTGCGGCTTTCTGTACAGCTGCTCGGGCTACTACGACTACGCGCAGGGGTACACGCCGGATTGGCCGGACATGGCGACATTCGCGGGTAGTGTGGTGCATCCGCAGCATTGGCCCGAGCATCTCGATTACCGCGGAAAGCGCGTGGTCGTGATCGGCAGCGGGGCAACCGCGGTGACGCTCGTGCCGGCGATGGCGAATGGGGATCAGGCGGCGGCGCACGTCACGATGTTGCAGCGCTCACCCACCTACATTGCCACGCTGCCCTCGGTCGACGTGGTCGCCAACACGCTGCGCCGTGTGCTGCCCGCCGCACTGGCGTACACGATCGCGCGCTGGAAGAACGTGGCGCGCAGCATGTTCTACTACCGCATCGCGCGCAAGCGGCCGGCGGTGTTCAAGAAAAGGCTGCGCACCACAGCGAAAGCGCAGCTCGGCGACCACTTCCCGTTCGACGAGCACTTCACTCCGCGCTATCAACCGTGGGACGAGCGCCTCTGCATGGTGCCCGATGGCGACCTGTTCGTAGCGCTCCGCGAGCAACGGGCATCGATCGTCACCGACCAGATCGAACGCTTCGATGCCACGGGCATCGTGTTGCAGTCGGGCGCGCATCTCGATGCGGACATCATCGTCGCGGCCACCGGGCTGCGCATGTCGTTACTCACCGGTATCACGCTCGTTGTCGACGGCCACGTGGTGGAGATCGGGAACGCGATGATTTATAAGGGCATGATGCTCAGCGGCGTGCCGAACATGGCGGCCGCCGTGGGCTACACCAACGCGTCGTGGACGCTCAAGTGCGACCTGATCGCGCAGCATGTGTGTCGTCTGCTCAACCACATGCGCGCGCGCGATTACGCGCAGGTCACGCCACGTCGCGATCCCGCCGTGACGGCAACGCCGGTGTTCGACTTCACCTCGGGCTATGTGCAGCGCGCGAGCGCGGGACTTCCCACACAGGGCGATCGCGCGCCGTGGCGACTCTACCAGAACTACGTGAAGGACCTGTTCTCGCTTCGGCACGGGCGCGTGAACGATCCCGCGCTGGAATTTCGTGCGGCGCCCGCGCGTTCGGAGGCGACGCGGATGGCAACGGGGCGGCCCACGTGAGCGGCGTGAATATTTCGCTGCTCATCGTGGCCGTCACTGGGCTCGTGATCACGCTGGTGATCACGCTGGGTATCGTGGGCCTCGTGCTGTTCACCGCGCAGATCGCACGGCGCGTGGAGCGTACACTGCCGCCGACCGGTCGTTTCATCGAGATCGACGGGGCGCGCATCCATTACGTCGAGCAAGGGACGGGCGCGGTCACGCTGCTCATGGTGCACGGGTTGGGTGGCAATGCGAGGCACTACACGCATTCACTCGTGGAGCGACTCGCCCACGAGTTCCGGGTCATCGTGATAGACCGCCCCGGCTCGGGGTATTCCACGCGCGCCGCGGGCGCCGAGGCCGGGCCGATCGCGCAAGCGGAAACCGTGGCGGCCTTCATCCGCGCCCTCGGCCTCGACCGGCCGGTGCTGGTGGGCCATTCGCTGGGCGGCGCCATCGCGTTGGCCACCGCGGTGGCGCATCCCTCGCAGGTGCGCGCCCTCGCGCTCATCGCTCCCCTCACCATGCTGCCGGATACGCCGCCCGCCGTGTTCAAGGGTCTCATGGTGGCGAGTCCCCTCGCCCGGACGGTCATCAGCTGGACGCTGGCCACACCACTCGCGATGGCCCGTCGCGACGCTCTACTCGGCGCGATCTTCGGACCGGAGGCGGTGCCCGCCGACTTCGCGCTCGCCGGCGGCGGGATGTTGAGCATGCGACCATCGGCGTTCGTGGCGGCGTCAACCGACGTGATGGCGGTGCCCGCGGACATGCCACCGCTGGCGCAGCGCTACCACACGCTGTCGATGCCGATCGCGGTGTTGTGCGGTACGCACGATCGCATCCTTGACCCGCAGCTACACGGCGAGGCGCTCGGCGCGCTGATCCCGACGATGCAGCTCGAGTGGGTGGAGGGCGCCGGGCACATGCTGCCGCTCACGGTGCCCGATCGCGTCGCGCGTTTCGTGGCGGACGTCGCCGCGCGTGCGGGCTAGCGAGCACCGACGTCGAACGGAGCGATTGCGCGCCGTGAGCGGCAGCAGGTGCCCCGTTCAGCAGGGTGGCTGGACCCTCGGCCGACAGCGCCTGGCCGCGGTGCATGAGGGTACCGTGGCGCAATGAGGCATCCCGAGGTATCGCGACGCCACGTCTACCTTCGCCGTTCCCGGCCGCCGGCCTCGCGCCCATCCATCTCGGCGCGCCCAGGCACCGCGCGATGCCGACCTGATGCGCTGGCGCCTCATCTGTACGGCCCGTGCCACGATGCCAGCGCCGGACCGGGAGCGGCACGACACACGCATTCCATTTTCCGTAATACACTTACGAGTTTTGCCCCCTCCACAAAAACCGCGGAGCGTACTGGCGCAACAATTGCTCCAAGTGGCGAGATCATCTGTGCGCTACGGGTACCCGCTACCGCGGCCCTGCATCCCTTCCAACGGAGTTTGCCATGAGTCGGAACCGTTTCGCCGTTTTCGCCACCGCGCTGTCACTGGCCTTGCCGATGGCCGCGGCCCACGCACAGACGCCGAATTTCCAAGGTCGGAATGCGCTGAATCAGGCTGACGCCACCTGCACGGCGCACGGCGACAACGGCTCGACGAGATGCGTGTCGTACTACCACGCCGCACAAAACTTTACGATCCTGAATGACTTGGATCTGGGCTATTCGTTCTACATCCCAACTGGAGGTGCTGGGTCCGCGCAAGCCCTCGCAGAATCGGCTGGGTTTGCGGCCACGGGACTGCGCGGTTGGATTCTGCCGTCTTACGAAATGTTCACTTCAATTTTCAGTGCCGTGGGTTACGAAACTAGTGGGCTTGTTAATCAGTTTTACAATATCAATAACAGAGGGGGGCCTTTGTACACGACGTCGGGTGAGCGAGATGCCGGGGTGGGCGGTCGTTGGATTGAGTGCGTCGCCAACTCCGGTTCTTCGTGGTATTTCAGCAACTGCCGGATTGAGTATCAGGGGGTGTTAGAGGATCGAGCCCGAGCGTCGGCATTTCGCATCGGCGATGTGCTCGCCACCGTCGAACCGCCCGTCACCACCGTCCCCGAGCCGTCCACCTATGCGCTGATGGCCGCCGGCCTCGCCGCCCTGGGCTTTGTGTCCCGCCGCCGTCGTCGCGCGCTAGTCGCGTAAGCACGACACGCGGCGGCGGCTTGGTCCGCCTTCGCGCATCGCCACGCCTCCGCACCTGCGGGGGCGTTGTCGTGTCCGGCGTGTCCGGCTTGCGTTACCCCGAGCGATTGCGCCCCAGCACCGCCTGCGCGCGCAGAATGATCGGCCGATCCACCATCGAACTATCGAGCGCCACCGCAGCGCCGTCGACCGCCAACGCCGCCTCGAGCACGCGCCGTGCGTGGTTCAGTTCCGCCTCGCTGGGCTGCATGGCGGCGTGCACCACGGGAATCTGGCGCGGATGGATGCACAGCTTGGCGCCGAACCCCTGCCGCAGGGCGCGCTGTACGGCCTGCGTGAGCGCCGCGTCGTCGTTCCAGGCGGTGGTGACCCCATCAACGGGCGCCGCGAGGCCGGCCAGTCGCGACGCCAGCACGAGTTGCGCCCGATACGGTGCCAACTCGGTTCCGCTGGCGTCGGCATCGAGGCCGAGATCGACCTGAAAATCGAAACTGCCGAACACCAGCCGCTGCACGCCGGGTACGGAACCGATCGCCTCGGCGTTGGCGAGCCCGCGCGCGATTTCGATCATCGGCCAGTAGCCCACGTCGGGTAGGGGATATACAAAGCAAAGGGCCTCACCAGCGCTGGAGAGGCCCTTCCCTCGTTCGGCCATCGAGAACGCACTGGCGGAGGTCGCCGGAACGGCCGTCACCCCATTGCCAACGCCCCAAAGAAAGCGTGGTTGATCCCCACGATGCGCCCTCGGCCACCTGCGCGCGTGCGGACGAGCACCCCGCGACCGAGCAGGCGCGAGACGGCAGCATGCGCGGCTGCATAGGTGACGCCAGCCATGGACGCCATATCCGCAGCACTGCGAGGGGCGCTTCCAGCAAGTTGCACCACTTCGGCATCAAGCCCTGGGCCAAACAGGGCGCGCACGCGCAGTTCAGGGCACTCCCGCACCAGCCACGCCGCCGGGCGAATGGCGTTCCGCTTCAACGTCACATCGTTGTGCCAGAAGCCCCACCGAATAAAGAGAGGGAGCGCCTCGGCCTGCACGATCTCCGGAAGGCCGGGGATCTCCGCAATAACGGGAAAGAGCAGCGTCCTGGTCGTCGTCGGCCGGCAATGCTTCACCACGGCTTCGAGCGCGGTGGCGCTTGGCGTCCCCTGGAGCGCCATTGCCAGCATGGCCCCGGCAACCGCAGAGTCATCGCCTTCAAGACGTGTGAGACGGCGGGCGAGCCGGCGCGCATCGAGCAGATGGTGATGCTCTGCGAGCCAGCTCGCCGCCATCACAAACAGCCGCTCGTCGCCCCGCGCCACCCTCGCCGTCTCGATCACCAACAATTCGAGATCGACGGATTCGGTGGCGGGCGCGACGTTGAACAGGGCGCCCACGCGTGCCCACTGCTGCATGAGACGAATCTCGATCAGCCGGCTCTCGTTGTCAGTAGACATTGGGATGAGGAGAGAGGGAGCAGCGTCACCGTCCGTCACGGCGCGGTCGACCCCACTTCTTCGTTGCCTCGCGGCAAGTCGCCTCCTCGTGAGGCGGGCATCAAATCGGGCGCCGACGGCGGACGGACGGCGTGTTCCACATCATGCTGTCGGAGGTAGAGATCGACCCGGAGCGCGCGGTGTGGGCTGGTCTGGCTGATGCGCTCGAGCTGACCGGCGACGAACGCGATCTCCTCAGCGGTTGGCTGGAGGGCTTTCAAGTCGTCGATGTCACGCGCACGGCCGGCCGCGATTTTCATGAGGATCAGGTCTTGCCGCCCGATGGCAGCAACCGTGAGGTTGCCAAAGACGCCGATGGGCTGAAGCCGGTCGGGGAAATCCGGAGGCAACAGATCCCGGTGAGCGCGAACGGCGTCGTTCAGCCAGTCGGGCCGCACGCCGAGCTCGTCCGCCACCTCATCTAGGTAACGCTGTAGGGTCGACAGCTTTGGGGTAGTCTCAATGGCGTCACCGTCAGCCGTGTCGCGGTCAACGTAACCCATCAAGATCATTGCCGACCCACCGGCAAGCACCAAACGCACCGGTTCAGGGAACCGGTGACCGAGCTGCTCGAATGCCTTCAGGAAGTCGCCTCGTCTCATATTCTAAATATATAGTTGTTATCAATATTAGCCAGCCCAAGCCACGCGAGCAGCGACTTATTACATCACGCGCGGTTGCTTCAATCCAAAACTTCTGACACCCCAGACAAGACTTGTGCGGCCCAGGGGGCGTTGTCGTGTCCGGCCCAGCCGGCTTGCCTTACCCCGAGCGGTTGCGCCCCAGCACCGCCTGCGCGCGCAGAATGATCGGCCGATCCACCATCGAACTATCCAGCGCCACCGCAGCGCCGTCGACC
>CAITQY010000548.1 GCA_903894655.1 uncultured Gemmatimonadota bacterium | reverse complement strand
GGGCAGTCGACGTGCGCGTAGTGACGGTTGGCCGTCTCGTACTCGACGTGCGACGTCGCGATCGTCATGATCTTCGTGGAGTCACGACGACCCTGCGACTCGGACGCCTTGGCGACTTCGTCGTACGCGATGTACTTCGTGCCGTAGGATTCCGCCGAGATCTTCGTGAGAGCAGCCGTCGTCGTCGTCTTGCCGTGGTCGACGTGGCCGATCGTTCCCACGTTCACGTGCGGCTTGTTCCGCTCGAACTTTGCCTTGCCCATGGTTCGGTTCTTGTAATTGGGTAGTGAATGAGTGGGTGAGGCTTACGCCTTCACCTTGCTGATGATCTCTTCGGCCTTCGACTTCGGGACTTCCTCGTAGAGTGCGAACTCCATCGAGTAGACCGCTCGCCCCTGCGACATGCTGCGCAGCTTGGTCGAGTAACCGAACATCTCGGAAAGCGGAACACTTGCCGAGATCACCTGCGCCTCGCCGCGCTGCGTCATGCCGCCGATCTTGCCGCGACGCGAGGACAGGTCACCGAGGACGTCGCCCATGTACGCTTCCGGGCACACGACCTCGACCTTCATCACCGGCTCCAGGAGACACGGATTCGCGAGACGCGCCGCTTCCTTGAACGCCATCGAGCCAGCGATTTTGAACGCCATTTCAGACGAGTCGACATCGTGGTACGAGCCGTACACCAGCTGCACCTTGACGTCCACCACCGGGTAGCCCGCGAGCACACCCGTATCCAGCGCTTCCTTGATGCCCGCTTCGGTCGGGCCGATGAATTCACGAGGAATCACACCGCCAACGACCTTGTCTTCGAAGATGAAGCCCTGACCAGGCTCGCTCGGCTCCATGTTGATGACCACATGGCCGTACTGACCCTTACCACCGGACTGGCGGATGAACTTGCCTTCGATCTTCTCGACGCGCTTCTTGATCGTTTCGCGATAGGCCACCTGCGGGCGACCCACGTTGGCGTCGACCTTGAACTCGCGCTGCATACGATCGACGATGATCTCAAGGTGCAGCTCGCCCATGCCGGCGATGATCGTCTGGCCCGTTTCCGGGTCGGAGCGCACACGGAACGTCGGATCTTCTTCGGCCAGCTTCTGCAGGGCGATCGCCAGCTTGTCCTGGTCCGCCTTCGTCTTCGGCTCGATCGCGACGTCGATGACGGGGGCCGGGAACTTCATCGCTTCGAGGATGATCGGCGCGTCTTCCGTGCACATCGTGTCGCCGGTCCGCGTGTCCTTCAGGCCGATCGCCGCGGCGATGTCGCCACAACGCACTTCGGGGATTTCTTCACGCTTGTTGGCGTGCATCTGCAACAGACGGCCAACCCGCTCACGCTTGTTCTTCGTGCTGTTGTAGACGTACGAGCCCGACGTGAGGACGCCCGAGTAGCAGCGGAAGAACGTCAGCTTCCCGACAAACGGGTCGGTGGCAATCTTGAATGCGAGGCCAGCGAACGGAGCGTCGTCGGTCACCGGGCACTCGACGAACGTCTCGTCCTGATCCGGCAGATGGCCCTTGATCGCGGGCACGTCGAGCGGCGCCGGCAGGAAGTCGATGACCGCATCGAGCAACGCCTGAACACCCTTGTTCTTGAATGAGGCGCCGCACAGAATCGGAATGAACTTGCCCGCGCACGTCGCGATGCGGATCGCTTTGCGGATCTCGGCCACCGACAGCTCTTCACCAGCCAGATACTTCTCCATCAACGCCTCGTCGTATTCCACGACGGTGTCGATGAGCTTGTGACGGGCTTCTTCCACGGCGTCATGGTACTCGGCCGGGATGTCCGTGACCGTGAACGTCTTGCCGAGCGTCTGCTCGTCGAAGATGTACTGCTTGCGTTCGATCACGTCGAGGTGACCGGTGAACAGTTCGCCCGAACCCACGGGGAGCTGGAGCGGCTGCGCGCTCTTGGACAACCGGTCGTGAATCATCGCGACGCAACGCTCGAAATTCGCACCGACGCGATCCATCTTATTCGCGAAGATCATGCGCGGCACGGCATAGCCGTCAGCCTGACGCCACACCGTTTCCGTCTGCGGCTCGACGCCGGCGACGGAATCGAGCAGCGTCACCGCGCCGTCGAGCACGCGCAAGGAGCGCTGCACTTCGACGGTGAAGTCCACGTGGCCCGGCGTGTCGATGATGTTGATGCGATACTCGGGGCCTTCGCCCGTGGCGTCACTCTGCCCATGGCGCTGCCAGAAGCAGGTCGTCGCGGCCGACGTGATCGTGATGCCGCGCTCCTGTTCCTGCTCCATCCAATCCATGGTGGCAGCGCCGTCATGGACTTCACCAATCTTGTGCGACTTCCCCGTGTAGTAGAGGATGCGCTCAGTGGTCGTGGTCTTACCGGCATCGATGTGGGCCATGATGCCGATATTGCGATAGTGCTCAAGCGGGGTCGTACGCGGCATAGTTTTCGGCGGCGACTCGCTTACGCGGCGCCAATCTTTGACGAAAAGTGGACCAGCAAAAAAACGGCTGGACCTGTCGCCTCGCCTTTGCGCGAGACCGGTATCCATCCGCTGCCGCCGGGTGCATTCGCCGCTGGTGCGCGAATGGGGACCCAGGCGCGCCGGCTACAGAGAACAGCGGACTCCGTAACCGACGTTAAATTGGCTGCGTTGTTTGTCGGGAGCTTCGAACGTCTCTGACGCCGAGGCCGGTACAGCGTGCGATCGGACCCGGGCCGCAGTACTCCGCGCCCTTCGCGTCACGCCCCCACCTCGAGAGGTGGCCCATAGGGCTCTCGGCCGCAGATGGCCGAGATAGTGGTTCGATATTCTTGTCTACTATTGGCGCCTGTTGAAGGCGTTTCGGAGCAGACCCCTAACATGGTGGACGGCAGCGGGGATGTCAACCCGCGCGTGCCCGTGGAGATACCGGCAGCCGTAGGACTTATCCGCCCATTCCGATCAGACAGCCTGTCGCCTACCCCACACACATGCCGCGCGCCGCCCGGCGGAACCGAGCGGCGCGCGTGGACATGCGAAACGCTGGGTCAGCTGGTCCGACGACGGCGCGCCGTGAAGGCCACTCCGGCGAGGCCCGTCACCATCAGCGCCCACGTGCCCGGCTCCGGCACGGTCGCGGGCGGCGCGACGGTCATGCTGCTCACGAAGTACGTCTGATAGGGGGTGCCGGACAGGGATTGCTGAACATCCCGTTCGTAGTCGCGCTGCAGTTCGCGGGAATTGAACGGGTCACCACTCCACGTCGGCGGCGTTCCAATACCATCCCAAATCGGCATCGCACCAAGACCCCAGTTGACGTCAAGTGTAAAGAATCGAATCGGTCCGATGCCAAGATTCCACACGGTGGCCGGATTCGTGGCACCCAAACCGGTCGACGCATCCAATTGGATCGAGCGCTCAACCGGGGTCTCGGTCCAGCTCGCCAAATAGCCCTTGAATGTAAGGGTAATCCCGTTCACCCACCCAGAGCCAACCGTCAAGCTGGTGAGCTGGAACGGCGTAAAGTCGCTCGACTGCACCTGAGCTGTACCGGTTCCGAGTGCAACAACACCAGTCTCCTGATACCCATTGTCCTGCGACGGCTTATAGTCGGTCCAGCATTTCTGATAGTTTGCGAGGTCGAGGGCCTTGAGCCCGTACCACTGGAAGCCGGACGACGGATAGGTCGCGCCGATTTCACTGCCGCCGCCCCAGTTGCAGGCAGAGGTCGCGCCTCCGTACCCGAGCGTACTGAAGTCAACGGTGCTCTGCGCCGAGACCGGCGATGAGACCAGCAAGGCTCCCGTGGCGAGCGTTGGGAGGAGCGAACGGAGGGTAGCGATGACACGCATGAGGCACTCTCAAAAACGGGACGGAAACAACTTCTACCGGATACGAACTGGTGCATAAGCCGTGCCAGCTGACGAACTCGACCATAACATAGCTCTCATCGGCACCTCCGCTCTCAAATCTGGAGGGGCAACTAGAATGTGATGCCGGCAACGCCGCCACCGAATTGTGGTGAGAACGCTACAACTTAGCCTCTCCTGCTGCCACACCGCCACAGTACTCTCGCCGGCGAACTCGGCGAGTCGGGCCATCTTTGGCCGTCTCGAGTCAGTCACCACCCTCTAGATCATCATCTCGACCGACGACGTCTCCTCTGCGTCCAGGAGCGCCGACTCCAGAATCTCTGAGATGTGATGGCCCGCCCGACCGTCGCCGAAAGGGTTTGGGCCCGACACCATCCGCTGATACACCACCGGATCACAGAGGATACTCAACGCTTCTTTGACGATCAGATCGGGATCGGTGCCCACCAGAATGCCCGCCCCCACCTGCACCACCTCCGGACGTTCGGTGCGCTCGCGCAGGATCAGAATAGGACGACCCATCGACGGCGCCTCCTCCTGCAGTCCACCGGAGTCCGAGAGAATGAGCGTGCTGCGGTGCATCAGCTTGAGGAGATCACGATACGCCAGCGGCTCCGTCAGGAGCACGCGCGGCGCGGTGCCAAGCAGCTCGACGAACAGGCCACGGACATTCGGATTCGGATGCAACGGGAGCACCACCTGCAGGTCCGGCACGGCGTCGACCAGTCGACGGACCGCGTGCGCCACGTCTCGCATGGCCTCGCCATGATTCTCGCGGCGGTGCGCCGTCACGAGCGCGACGCGCCCATCGCCCAGTTCCGCCAGGGCCGGATTTTCGTAGGGATGCGCGAGATCCATCTGCCGCACTGCATCAACGATGGTATTACCCGTCACGAAAATCCGATGCATCGGCACGCCTTCACGTAACAAGTTGTTCCGACTCTCAGCCGTCGGGGTGAAGTGCCACTGCGACGCCACGCCCACCACCCGACGATGGAACTCCTCGGGGAACGGCTCCTGAAAGTTGAAGGACCGCAGTCCCGCCTCCACATGCCCGACGGGGATCGAGCGCCACGTAGCCGCCATCGCCCCCGCAATCGCGCTGCTCGTATCACCCTGCACCAGCACGACATTCGCCTGCATCTGCACCAGTACGTCATCCAGCGACGTGATGCACCGCGACACGAACGCGCTCGGTGTCTGGTTGGTGGTCATCAACGTCAGCGCGATATCCGGCTGAATGCCAACGTCGTCGAACGCCCGCGTCAGCAACTCGCGATGCTGACCCGTGGACAACAGCGTAACGCGCATGCGCCCGCGTTCGCGGATCGCCCGCACCACCGGTGCCATTTTGATCACTTCCGGGCGCGTCCCCACGATCGCCAGCACATGCGGCGGTTCGTTGGACTCGATGGCGCGCATGCCGCCGCGCATCGGAGTCAACCAGCGCGAGATGCTCATGATTTCGTCTTCCCGACGATGGCTTCGATGTCGTCACGCGAGACGACACCCTGATTCACCAGAATGGCGCCCAACTGCCCACCGTGCTCGCGCTGCTGCTTGAGCGCCAACACCAGCTGCTGCGTGGTGAGCTTGCGCTGTTCGATCAGCCGCTCACCCAGTCGCATCTGCGCGCCGACCTGCGGCGGCAGCGAGTGCTCGGTCTTGTCCCAACTCATCGGGATGCCCGTGCGCCGATGGCGGACGTACTGGACGGCGGCGCGCATGGTCGCCACGAGGTTCACGATGTTGCTGAACGGCGTCCGGAACATCGCCAGCATGGCCTGCCGAACTCCGTATAACCGACCGGTCGCCAACGCACGCTGCAACAACCGATTCAGCATGAACAGGAAGCCGATCAAGAACAGCCACGCGAACCATGGGCGCTGCACGAGATCGGGAAGCTCCGGTCG
>CAITQY010000547.1 GCA_903894655.1 uncultured Gemmatimonadota bacterium | reverse complement strand
GTGACCCATACATCTCTCCTTCTCAGACGGCTCCTCGGCGCCATCGGATTGCTCCTCGTGTGCAGTCTGCAGTTGGCCGCGCAGGCAGTCGATATCATTCGCGGGCGCGTGCTCGGCACGGACGCGCAGGCGATTCCCAATGTGCTCGTCACGGCGACGACGCTCAGTGGCAACGTCAGCCGCTCCTCTCGCACCGACAAGAACGGTCGCTACACGATCTCCTTCCCCGGCGGGGAAGGTGATTACTGGGTGACCTTCTCGGCCGTCGGTCTGGGACCGCGCCGGTATCAGGTGAAGCGCACGGCCGATCAGGAAATCCTGATTGCCGACGCCCGCATGACGCCCGCGACGATCACGCTCGACGCCGTGCAGGTCACGGAGCGGGCCGGCGCGTCGCGAAGTGACACCGTGGCTGATGTCTCGGGTACCGAGCGGGCGGTTGACGATGCCGCTGCCGGATTCCTGACCGCCGATCAGATGGGCGACTTGGCCGCGATGGCCTCGGCGATTCCGGGCGTGCAGTTGCTGCTCGGCGCCGACGGTGCCGCCGATGCTTTCTCGGTCTTTGGTTTGGGCGGCGACCAGAACAACACGCAGCTCAACGGCCTCAACTTTGGCGACGCGGCCCTGCCGCGTGATGCCAGTGTGATGACGTCGCTCGCGACGTCGTCGTACGATGTGTCGCGCGGCGGATTTTCCGGCGGACAGCTGCAGGTGCGCACACGGTCCGGCTCGAACTTCATCCGTCGCAGCCTGAGCGGCAATCTCATTACGCCGCAGATGCAGTGGCTCGACCAGACCGGGCTCGCGACGGGCCAGCAGTACACCAACATGTCGTTGGGGGGCTCGGCGGCGGGACCGATCAAGGCCGATCGCGCCTTCTTCAACTCGTCGTTCCAGTATGACCGGCGCTTGCAGGACTTGCAGACGCTGCTGAGCGAAAGCTCGCTCGGTTTCGAAACGGCCGGCGTGGCCGCGGACTCCGTCGCGCGTTTGATCAGCATTCTCGGGTCCAGCAACGTGCCGATCACCGTGGGCGGCTACTCGCCGCAGCGCATCGTGAATCGCGCCACGGTTCTCAACAGCTTCGACTACGTGCAGGCCAATTCCAATCGTGGCAACACGTTTGCGATCACGCTGTCGGGCAACTACTCGGGCACGGCGCCGGTGGGTGGCGGTGGTGGCGGGTTCGGTGGCTTCGGTGGCGGCGCGGCGAGTCTGTTCACGCCCACGCGTGACGGCACGCGCGACAGCTACGGCGGAGCGCTTCAGGCGCGTCACAGCGGCCTGCTTGGCTTCCAGGGCATCTTCACCGAAAGCACGATTGGCTACAGCCTGAGCCGCAACGCCTCTGATCCGTTTGCGATTCTTCCGGCTGGTACGGTTCGGGTGAACTCGCAGCTGGTCGATGGTTCCGCAGCGGTCAGTAGCTTGCTGTTCGGTGGTTCGCCGAGTCTGAACACAGCGTCGACCAACGGGTCGTTGGCGGCGAACAACACGATGTCGTGGTTCTCCAACGACAATCGTCATCGCGTGAAGCTCACCAGTGAGCTGCGCCGCGATGACTTCTCGCAGAACGTCGCGTTCAATCAATACGGGTCGTTCAGCTACAACTCGTTGATCGATCTGCAGTCGAACGCGCCGGCCTCGTTTACCCGGACGTTGTCACCGCGCACGCGCACCGGCAGCCAGCTCGTTGGCGCCATGTCGCTCGGCGATGCGTGGCGCCCCACGAACGATCTCCAAGTACAGTACGGCGTTCGTGTGGACGGCAATCATTTCTCGAAGGGACCGCAGACGAATCCCGCCGTGTTGTCGGCGTTCGGCTTGGACAACGCCGAGACGCCGAATCGCCTCTACGTGAGTCCGCGCGTCGGCTTCTCGTGGACGGTGGGACAGGCCGACCAGATGGCGCTACTCCCGGGCATGATCCGCGCGCCGCGCGCGGTGATCCGTGGCGGCGTCGGCGTCTTTCAGAACACGCCCGGCGTCCAGCTCATCTCGAACGCCATCGACAACACGGGTCTTCCCTCGGCGCTGCAGCAGCTCACCTGCCTTGGCTCGGCCACGCCGACGCCGAACTGGAAGGCGTACGCCGTGGACGAAGCGAACATCCCACGCAACTGTGCCGACGGCACGAGCGGTACGGTCTTCGCCAACAGCTCGCCCAACATCACGCTGTTCGTTCCCGACTACCAGGCCCAGCGTTCCATTCGCGGCAACCTGCAGTGGGCTGGCGCCGTTCTCAAGAACCGCTTCATGTTCTCGGTGGACGGCACGTACTCGCGCAATCAGCACCAGCAGGGCGGCGTCGATCTCAATTTCCCGGGCATCCAGCGGTTCACGCTGGCCAACGAACTTGGTCGACCCGTTTTTGTCACTCCTGCGGCGATCGTGCCGACCACGGGGCAGGTGGCGTGGCGTCAGTCGCGCGTCGCCGACGCGTTCGGTCGCGTGACCGGGCAGACGTCCACGCTCGAGTCGGAAAGCAAGCAGATCAACATGAGCTTGCGCCCTGCGGTGTTCAACTCGCACTACAACTGGAGCTTGTCGTACGTGCTGGCCGACGTGCGCGAACAATATTTGGGCTTCAATAGCACGGTCGGCTCACCGACCGGTACCGAATGGTCGAAGAGCGCGTTTTTCTCGCGGCATCAGATCCAGTATTCCTTCAGCTACAACGCGTGGGATGCGGTGCGCATCTCGTGGAACGGCAACTTCCGCTCGGGCATCAACTACACGCCCACGATCAATCAGGACGTGAACGGCGACAGCTACGGCAACGACCGCGCGTTCATCTATGATCCAGCCACGGTCACCGATCCGGCGCTCAAGGCCGGTCTCGAGAACCTGCTGGCGACCGGCACGCGGGAAGCCGTGTCCTGTCTGCGCAGTCAGCTCGGCCAGTTCGCTGCCCGCAATTCGTGCACGAGCCCGTGGACGATGCAGGGCAACCTGAACATCTCGTTCAACTCGCTCAAGATCGGATTGCCACAGCGCGCGAACCTCAATCTGCAAATCGCCAATCCGCTCAATGGGCTCGATCGCCTGATCAACGGCGAAGCGGGACTGAAGGGGTGGGGCGCGAATCCGAGCCCGAGCGGCCAGCTGCTCTTCGTGCGCGGTTTCGATGGCGCCTCGAACTCTTTCAAGTATGAAGCGAACGAGCGCTTCGGCTCCACCCGTCCGGCGCAGACCACGCTCCGCTCCACGCCGATGTCGATCACCATGACGATGAGCATCGACGTGGGCCCGACACGTGAACAGCAGCAGCTGTTACAGCAGCTCGATCGTGGTCGCTCGCGCGCCGGCAACAAGCCGTCGTTGCAGCAGCTCCGTGGCACCGCGACCTCTGGCATCATCAATCCGATGCAGCAGCTGCTTCAGCAGTCGGACACGCTCAAGCTCACGCGGAAGCAGGCGGACAGCCTGGCCACGCTCAACCGCTACTTCGTGCTCCGCTCCGACAGCATCTGGAATCCGGTCACCACGTTCCTGTCCCAGCTGCCCGACAAGTACAGCCACGACGATGCGTACGGCCGCTACAAGGACGCTCGTGAACAGACGGTCGACATGCTCATCAAGTTCGCCCCGGGCATCAAGAGCCTGTTAACGCCGGCGCAGATCCGGATTCTCCCCGCGTCACTGGTCGGCTTCCTCGACAAGCGCACCCTGCAGGGATTGCGGTCGGGGACGGCGGGCGGGAATCAGTTTGGTGGCGGCATGGGTGGCATGAGTCGTGGCGGTGGCGGTGGCGGTGGCGGTGGTGGCGGCCGAGGAGGCAACTGATCATGACCAACCTGACGAACCGAAATTTCTCTCGACTCCAGAGTGGTACTCGCATGAGCCTGTCGCGTACGAAGTCTGCGGCCTGGACGATGGTTGGCGTGTCGATCCTGGCCGCCACCGCATCGGCCGCGTCGGCGCAGCTTTCGCCGGAGACGCCGTCCACCGCGACGGTTCCCGTGCGTGACGTCACGGCGCCGCTGGCCAAGGCCACGCGCCCGATCGGCGGTGCGAACATGCTGCGCGCGCTCCCCGATGGGTCGATCTTCATCAACGACGTCCAGCGTCGTCAGCTGCTGCGTTTCGACGCCACGTTGCAAAACGTGCTGGTCGTGGCGGATACGGCCGCGGGGGCGCTCATGCCGTACGGGCAGCGCCCGATCGGCTTGATTCCGTACCTCGGCGATTCCTCGATCGTGGTCGATCCGGCTACGCTGTCGATGGTCGTGCTCAACAAAGACGGCAAGACGGTGCGCGTGATGGCATCTCCGCGCACGAACGATGTGAATACGCTGTCCAACATGAACCTCGGGTCGCACGCCTTCGATCAGAAGGGTCGCCTCTACTATCGTCAGGGCAGTGCCGGCGGTGCTCCCGGCGGCGGTGGCATGGCGATGATGTTCGGCAGCGGCAACGATCGCGGTGGTGGCGATCGTGGTGCTGGCGGCGGACGTGGGGGTCAGCCGGGCGGGCAGGGTGCCACGACGCAGCAGGGTCGCGGCGCCGCCCAGCCGGCGCGTCCCACGGCCGGAGACGATCCCGCGTTCCGTGGCGGTGGTCAGGGCGGCGGTCAGCCGTTCGGTGGCCCCGGCGGTCGCGGCTTCAACCCGGCCAGCCAGCCCGATTCCGTACCCATCGTGCGCGTCGACTTCGACACGCGGAAGGCGGACACGGTGGCGTACGTGAAGGTGCCCAAGAACGAAACGCAGATGACGCGTGGCGAAGACGGCAGCACCAAGATTTCGATCAAGATCAATCCGCTGCCGCAGGCCGACGACTGGGCGCTCCTGAATGATGGCACGGTGGCGATCATGCGCGTGCTCGACTTCCATGTGGACTACTACCGTCCCGATGGTTCGCACGTGTCGTCGGACAAGCTGCCGTTCGATTGGAAGCGGATCACCGACGACGACAAGGCGAAGCTGGTCGATTCGCTGCAGACGCTGGCCAAGGCCGCCACGGAACGCGCGGGTGGCGGCACCGGTGGCGGCGGATTCCGCATGTCCTTCGAGCCTGTCGCGGCCGAAAAGCTGCCCGACTACTACCCGCCCATTCGCGCCGGCACCACGCTGGCCGATTTCGATGGCAACTTGTGGGTGCTGCCGGCCACGTCGAATCTCTCGGCGCAGCTCGCGACGCAGTTCATGGGCGGCGCTGGCGGCGGTATGGGTGGCATGGGTGGTCGTGGCGGCCCCCCAGGCGCTGCCGGTGGTGCTCCGGGTGCTCCGGGTGCGGCCCGTGCGCCTGGTGACAGCACGCGTGGCGCGATGCCGGCCGCTGCGATGGGTATGATGGCGGCCATGATGAACCAGCCGCCGCTCGTGTACGACATCATCAGCCCAGCCGGCAAGATGATTGAACGCGTGAAGCTGCCCGCCGGTCGTCAGCTGCTCGGCTTCGGCCCCAACGGCGCGATCTTCCTCGGCGCGCGCGACGGCCGACAGATCATCGTGGAAAAGGTGATGCGGAAGGAGTGATGCACCGCAATTGAAAACGAACCGCCCCGGAGCAGCACGCTCCGGGGCGGTTCGTGCTTTCGGGCATTGCACGACGGCCTGCGCGCATTCACGAACAGCAAAAGCCTCACCGCGGATTGGCACGAATGACCGCGGATGAGGCACGCGCAACGACAACGGGTGGCGAACGCGCAGCACATTTCAATACCAGTGCTGTTCATCCGTGGTCATCCGCGCCGATCCGCGGTTCAGCAGTTCGTTCTTTCGGGCATCGAACAAAGGCCTGCGTGCGTTCGCGAACAGCAAAAGCCTCACCGCGGATTGGCACGACTGACCGCGGATGAGGCACGCGCAACGACAAGATCG